>CAVGFB010000158.1:0-4409 GCA_963628375.1 Gorillivita sp. (SeqCode) | reverse complement strand
GTTGTTGGACTACTATTTACTTTTGTATTTTTTACTATAATTTGATTTATAATTTTGAACAAATTTGAAAAGCAAAAAATATTATGCAAAATATGAAAGAAAAAGTAAAAAATTTGAATAATTTAAAAAATAATTGTATTGGCTGTGGAGCATGCGTTTCTGTATGTAAAAATAGAGCTATTACTCAAAATTTTGATAATACAGGGTTTTTTTACCCTAAAATTAACCAAGATTTATGTATAAATTGTGGATTATGTAATAGTGTATGTCCAGTTATCAATAATTATAAAAAAAATAAAGATAAAAGCATTTCAACTTATTGAGCAAAATCAAAAGATAATAAAATCCTTATGCAAACTTCATCAGGTGGTTTATTTTATCTTTTATCCAATCTTATTATAAATAAAGGTGGTGTCATTATAGGAGCTTCCTTTACCAGTGATTTTTATAAAGTTGAACATATTTTTGTTGACAATAGAAAAGATTTAAATAAAGTTCTTACATCTAAATATCTTCAAAGTTATGTTAAAGAGGATATATATAAAAAAGTTAGACAAACTTTAAAGAACAATATATATGTTTTGTTTTCTGGGACAAGCTGTCAAATTTCAGCTCTAAAACAGTATTTAGGTAAAGATAAAAATAGTGAGTATTTATTATGTGTTGATGTAATTTGTCATGGAGTTCCATCACCTAAATTATGAAAATCTTGATTAAAGTACAAAGAAAATAATGAAAATGCAAAAATTAATTTTATTAATATGCGCAGTAAGACAACCAATTGGTTGTCTTACTGCGTTTTATATGAATATAAAACGCAGAAAGATGACATAGTTAGTAAGAAATCAAACTTTATGGAAGACTGATACTTTAAGGCATTTTTACAAAATGCAAGTTTGAGACCTTCTTGTTTTAAGTGCTTATTTAAACGTAAATCTGGTTCAGATATTACACTTGGAGACTTTTGGGGGATAAATAAAATTAAACCAGAGGTTGAATATACTAATGGCGTTTCTGCTGTAATTTGTAACACAAATAAAGGTGTAAAATTTTTCAATTCTATATTGGATAATATAGATAATGGTAAAGCTAGCTACTCTGATATTTTACAATTTAATCCGTCCCTTGAAGAACCTGCAACACCTTATAAAAAAAGAGATGAGTTTTTATGTGATCTAGCAAACAGCATGAGTATCGAAGATTTAATTAAAAAATATACATTCAATCTTCCTTTACATAAAAAATTTTTAAATAAAACAAAATCTCTAATTAAAAAATTAATTTTTAAAAAATAAAAAGGACTTACATGAAACAAGCAGTAATTTTTATATCCAATGGAACAGAAGAAATAGAAGCAGTAGCGACAATAGATATTCTTCGTAGATGTGGAGTTTGTGTAGATGTTGTATCTATTGACAATTCAAAAAATATTGTATGTTCAAATAAAACTATACTTGTAGCAGATAAAACTCTAGATAAACTTGGGAATAACTATTTTGATATTTTTGACATGGTAATACTACCAGGTGGCATGCCTGGGACCACACATTTGTTAAAGTGTAAGAAAGTAGTTGATATTTGTAGTGAATTTATAAATAACAACAAATTTGTTTGTGCTATTTGTGCTGCTCCTATTGTATTGGGTAAAAATAACTTACTTAAAAATATTCACGCAACTTGCTATCCAGGGTTTGAAGGAGACCTAAATGGTGCAATATTAACTAATAAATCAGTTGTTCAAGATGGCAATATTGTCACTGCAAAAGGGCCTGGAGTTGTATTTGAATTTGCGTGAAGTTGTGCTAAGTTATTGGTAGGTTCAGATATCGTAGAAAAGATAAAAGCAGATATGCAATTCTCTAATTAAACGTACATAAATCTTTTAATGGGCACATGTAACATTTAGGATCAAATGCAGTGCAGTATTGCCTTCCAAACCTAACCATTTGATTGTTGATATTTTGTCACGTTTCTTTAGGAAATATTTCTAAAAGTTCTCTCTCTGTTTTATCTGCAGTTTTACTACAAGCAAGACCCAAGCGATGAGTAATTCTAAAAACATGAGTGTCAACAGCAATTCCACTTGTGATATTAAATGCAGTTGATAGAACAACATTTGCTGTTTTCCTGCCCACTCCAGGTAATTTAATTAATTCACTTAAGTTTTTAGGAATTTGGCTATCATAGACTTCACTTAAAATCTTTGAAGTATTAATTACATTTTTTGCTTTATTTTTGTAAAATCCGATTGATTTAATAATTTCTTCAACATCTGTAATGTTTGCCTGAGATAGGCTCAAGCAGCTAGGATATTTTGATCAAAGTATGGGGGTAACCTTATTTACAGAAGCATCTGTGGTTTGAGCAGACATTATAACTGCAATTAGTAGTTTATATGGGTCATTTCACCATAAAAGAAGTGTGGCGTTGCTAGGATATACTTTATTTAATGCTTTTATTACACTTTGAGCTTTTCTTTTTTTCTGACTTAAATTCTGCATAAAATAATTTTTGATTTATTAATATTAATTTTACTGCAAAAAGATGACGATTTTTAACATTTATGATAAACTTAGAAACAAGTTATTAAAGGATAAAAATGCCAATATTAAGTGAATTTCATGGAATTAAAATTACAATGTTATATGATGATCACAATCCGCCTCATTTTCATGTAAGATAATAATTGGTACAAAGCAGAAAGACATGAAGAATTATGCAAAATTCCAGGTTTGTAAAAAATTATGTTAATTATCCATCTTTAATTAAAGTTGTGCCTAAACAGAATTATTTTATAGAGGCAACGTTTAGTGATGGCGTTATTAAACAAGTGGATATAAAACCGTATTTTAGATGAGAAGTGTTTAAGCCACTTAAAAATATCGATTTGTTTAATAAAGCTCATGCAAAAAATGGCGGGGTCGTATGAAATGATAAAATAGACTTAGCACAAGAAGCTCTTTACACCAACGGTATTACTGTAACTTGCAATGATTAAGTTTTTATGAATCTTTTAATATTTAAATAATCACTTATATTTTTCTAAATGGTGCTAGAATACAAAAAATTAAAAGTAATTAATCGTTAAATTTTAAATTAAAGGAGATTATATGCCACGTAAATATTTAACTATGGATGGTAATAATGCTGCTGCTCATGTTAGTTATGCTTTTACAGAAGTAGCAGGTATTTATCCTATTACACCATCTAGTCCAATGGCAGACTTTGTAGATCAATGATCATCTCAAGGTAGAAAAAACATCTTTGGATCTAAAGTCAAAGTAGTAGAAATGCAATCAGAGGCAGGTGCTGCTGGAGCTGTTCATGGGTCATTAGGAGCTGGTGCACTAACCACTACATACACTGCTTCACAAGGGTTGTTGTTGATGATACCAAACATGTATAAAATTGCTGCTGAACAACTACCATGTGTTTTTCATGTAAGTGCTAGAACGGTATCAAGTCATGCTCTTAATATTTTTGGTGATCATGGTGATGTTATGGCTTGTTTGCAAACTGGATTTGCCATGCTTGCAGAAACAAATCCACAAGAAGTAATGGATTTATCTGCTGTAGCACACTTATCTGCAATTGAGGCATCTGTCCCATTTATTAATTTCTTTGACGGATTTAGAACTTCTCATGAAATTCAAAAAGTTGCTGTTTGAGATTATGATGATCTTAAAGAGATGACAAATTTTGAGGCAATTGAAAAATTTAAGAAAAACTGCTTAAATCCAAATAGACCTGTAATGCGTGGTTCTCATGAAAACGGAGATATTTTCTTTCAACACAGAGAAGCATGCAATAAAGCATACGATAAGGTTCCTGGTATTGTTGAAAAATATATGAACAAAGTCAATGAAAAATTGGGAACAGACTATAAGTTGTTTAATTATTATGGTGACCCTAACGCTGATAGAGTAATTGTTGCTATGGGTAGCATTAATGATGTTATTGATGAGGTTATTGATTATCTAAATGCTAATGGAGAACATGTAGGTGTAGTTAAGGTAAGACTTTATAGACCATTTAGTGCAAAACATCTGCTTAGTGCAATTCCACAAAGTGCTCGTAAGATAGCAGTACTTGATAGGATTAAAGAGCCAGGTTCACAAGGGGAGCCTTTATATAAAGATGTTGTTGTTGCTATGTCTAATGCTGGTAGATCTGCTCAAATTTGTGGCGGTAGATATGGTCTTGGTTCTAAAGACACACCTCCATCAAGTATTTTTGCTGTTTATTCTGAACTTAAAAAAGATAATCCTAAATGTGAATTTACAATTGGAATTGTTGATGATGTAACTCATTTGTCTTTGACAGAAGATAAAAACTGTCCTAATACTGCTGCTAAAGGCACAATTGAATGCAAATTCTGAGGACTTGGAGGAGATGGGACAGTAGGAGCA
>CAVGFB010000157.1:0-30581 GCA_963628375.1 Gorillivita sp. (SeqCode) | reverse complement strand
ATATAATTAAAAATATAAAACTCCCATTTTTGAAAGATTTAGAAGTGGGAGTTTTTACTAAAAGTGATTTTAAAAAAATAGAGAGAGAGAGAGAGAGAGAGTATAATACGCAGAATCCAAAATTTAAATTTTAAAAAGGAGGAATTATGAAAAGTAAAATCGGGAATTTATTAAAGAACAATATAGCAAAAGTTTTAGGAGTTTTTATTTTTGCATTCATGTGCTGTGGCGTTATGTTGCCTATGCACGCATTTGCAACGAGTGAAAGCATTACAGGAAGCCTTACATTAGAGCTTGTATCTAGTGGAAGTGGGGACAGTGTAGTAATTGATGCTAGCACGTCATCATCAACTGGAGCGTTTAACTTTTTTCCGATAATATTGGGAATTTTTGCAGTTGGTCTTATTGCGCTTCTTGTATATTTGTACAAAACAGGCAAAATAAAAAATAAAACTTTAAGCATTTTTGCTCTATGTTTAGTTGTGTCTTTTGGAGTTTATGGTACAAAAACAATTGTTGCTAATGCAGCTGACAACGGCAAATCTGAAACAGAAGGTATTGAAACTTCTTCTTATTTGAAATTTGACGAATCAGGAACAATCTTAGACAATAAGTTTGAAATTGTAAATAGTACAAAGTATACTTTAAAGATTGAAAATATTACAACCGATGAAGAATATAAGTCTTTCTTTTCTGATGCAATAGGCACAGAAGTTTCAAGTAATTCTTCTTATGAAGGTAAACTTAATTGTGACGTTATGCCAGCTTCATTAATCGAGAAGGCGAAAAATAATTCTGAAATTGAAAGCTTTTATAAAATTGAAATTAATAAAGAACGAGCTTTCCCAAGCGATACCAAAGTTGAAGTTGTTAAACCTAATCCAAATGGCGTATTTGCAGGTGATGTATTAAGTGTTAAATTATCTAATTTTCCTAGTGATGCAACTGTTAACGTTAAATGATACAAGGTTGATAAAGATGGAAATGAAACTTTACTTAGTGAAGGTGAAAAATATACTGTGACATCAGGAGATGAAGCGTTTAATATTATAGTTAAAGTTTCAGACTCTACAAGTACGTATACAACAGAAGTTGTAAGCGAGAAAAATTTTGTTTATAAAACTTTTGTAGATGCGACAGTTAATATTAAACCAACAAAAGCAGCAGAAGATATTGTACCAGGTGATAGTTTGAGTTGCGAATTAGATAAATTTCCTTCTGATGCAGTTGCAAAATATCAATGATATAGAGTTGACACAGAAGGAAAACAAACTTTAGTAGGAGAAGAAAAAAACTACACAGTAACTAATGATGACGCTGGTAATGACCTCATTTTGAAGGTATATGATGAGCTAGGTAATTATTATTCTTATATAGAAAGCGATCCTGTTTTAGTTCATAAAACATTCCCTACAGATACAACAATTTCAATCAAGCTACCTCAAGAAGGAAAAGAGATTGTGGCAGGTGATAATTTAGGAATTAATTTATCTAACTTCCCTAAAGATGCAACTGCAAAATACACTTGATATAGAGTAGACAGTAAAGGTGAGGAAACTTCTATAGCAGAAGGCGACAACTATACAGTAACCGATTCAGATGTAGGATATAAAATTATAGTAAAAGTAAGTGATTCAACAGGTCTTTACGTATCAGACGTCTCAAGCAAAGAAGTTTTTGTTTATAAAGTGTTTCCGGACGATATGGTTGTAAAAATAAACGAGAGCGACACTAATATTATTGTAAAAACAGGCGATACATTAAAACCTACTGCTACAAACGTACCTGAAGGGGTAACAGTAAAATTTACTTGGTATAGAACGTTATCAGGTGAAACACAACAGTTAACAGAAGGAGACACCTACACAGTTACACAAGAAGATTTAGGGGCTGAAATTTTCTGTAAGGCTTATGATACAGACGGGAAATATACAGGTAAAAGTTCCAACAACAAAGCAGAGTTTGCAGAAGCTTATGGTTATAAAGACACAAGCGAAAGTGGTGTAACATCTCTTGTGCTTATATATGATACAAAAAAATCTTCACATGATATTGTATATGAACTTCCTACAGCTGCTACTAAAGCGAGTGAATGATGAGGTACAGAAGATAGAACATCTTTTACCAAGGTTAAGATAGATACTGGCTTTAAAAACTATAATGAGCTAAGGAGTACCGCTTATATGTTTTATGATTTTCAAAAGGTGGTAAGCCATGAAGGTTTTGAAAACTTAAATACAACTAACGTTACAGACATGTCATACATGTTTACTAATTATGGTTATCAAGTTGAAGATTTAAATATAGTACCTAATGTAGAAGACTGAACAACAAAAAACGTAACAAAAATGACAGGCATGTTTAGTGGTTATGGTTATAGCTCTCAAACTTTAAGTTCTGTTCCTGATGTGTCAAAATGAGACACGTCATCTCTTACTAATATTGCAAGCATATTTGCAGGTTATGGTCAAAATAAAAGCTTTGAATGTTTAAACTTGTCTACTTTTAATACAACCAACATAACAAACGTAGGTGATTATTTGTTAGCATTAAGTGGAATAAAGTTAAAATCTATTAAAATTTCAAAAACATTTACATTAAATTTAGGTTCTATTGGGCTTACTAATTCATCTGGAGAAACTGATAAAACATGATACGATCAAGGAAAAACTACGTACACATCTCAAACTTTACCTGTAGGAACAGGGCTTTCTTCTGATGTTGTAACATATTATGATTATTTACCACCTGATGCCTATGCATACTTGAGCGGAACTTCTCTTACTTTAACTTATGACTACCAGAAAGCTTCACATACTGCAGAAGGGCATACGGTATATGAAATTCCTACAGCTGCTACACAAGCTAGTAATTGAAAATGAGACGGAGTTAGAAGCACAACTACAAATGTTGCAATTAATGAAAGTTTTAAAAACTATAGTGGACTTACAAGTACTGCCTTTATGTTTAATAATTTCATGAATGTGTCAGATATCTCAGGTTTTGAATATCTAGACACTTCACAAGTAACAAACATGGATTCTATGTTTAAAAGTTTTGCACGAAGAAAAACATCTTTCAATTCTGTCCCTAATGTCTCTAATTGAAACACTTCTAAGGTAACTAATATGTCTTATTTGTTTTGATTTTATGGTGCGTCATCAGAGAATTTAGATAAAGTTCCTGATGTTTCTAAATGAAATGTCTCTAAAGTTGAAAATATGGAGCAGCTGTTTGGTGCCTATGGAGAAAGAATTTCATCAAGTGTAGTTCCTGATGTTTCTAAATGAAACACTTCAAGCTTAACAACTACTAAAAGTATGTTTGATTGTTATGGTTGTTACTCAAAAGTACTCGTTGATGTACCAGATGTATCAAAATGAACTACCTCAAATGTAAAAACTATGGAAAAAATGTTCGTCGGTTATGGAAACTACGCTAATAATTATTCATATGAATTAGATTTATCTAGTTTTAATACAAGTCAGGTAACAAACCATAATAGAATGCTAGACCTATTTAGACTAAAAAAAATCAAATTAGGAGAAGGTTGAAATAAAGACTTGACCAGTTCAGGAGCGTATCTATCTAATAGTAGCAATACGAAAAACGCAACATGATACGACGAACATGGCAACACATACACAAACTGCGGAATGGGGATAGTTGCCAGAACTCAACCGGTAACTTATTACGATACTCCACAAAGTTTAACATCAGCTTCTAATGAAAAACTTTTAACTAGTGATACAAATACAAATCAAAAAGTTGACAATAAGTCAGCAAGCAAAAACTCAGAAAACGTTGATAGTTTAATACCTGACACTCAACAAGACAAATCAAGCAGTACAAAAGCAGATACAAAAGACAAAGCGATAGATAAAACAGCAAGTAAAACAGACACTCAGCAAACTGATACTAAAGATGAGGAAGCAGAACCTGTTTTAAATGTGTTGTTGAATTTTACGAGCAGTATTACAGCTTTTTTCAATAGTCTAAAGCTTCCTTTTGTGTAGAGTGTAAAACATATAATTAAAAATATAAAACTCCCATTTTTGAAAGATTTAGAAGTGGGAGTTTTGTTTTAATAACAGTTAATATAATAGTGCACGTATCAAATAACTTTAATATGTAAAAGTTAGAAGAAGCACTAAATTTTAAAACAAAAATTCACTTTAAAAATTTTGTTATAATCATAAACTAATAAAATTTAAATTCATAGGAGTCACATGGATAAAGTCTTAGAACCACTACTAACACCATGAAAAATTGGGAAAGTCCAAATAAAAAATCGTTTTGTAATGACAAGTATGGGCGGAACTAACCTGTTTGGATGAATGGAGCATCATCATTTTGATAAATGAGGTGCTATGTTTATATATGAGGTAGCAAAACACGATTGTGGTCTTGTATTACCGGGGTGTCAACCAGTATGAAACCCAATGTTTGGTTCATGATTGTATAAAAATAAAAAAATGTATAAAGATCTTGAGGTTTGGTTAGAAGAATTTCATAAAACAGGAGCTAAAATTTTTATTCAGTTGACTGCAGGTTTTGGTAGAAGTTTTACTATAAGCCCCATGATGGAAAAGCTCTACACTAACAAGGTATTACGCAAACTTTCAAAGCCAGTAATGGACTTAGACAAGATTACAGCAAGTGCTTCTCCTGCTCCTAACAGATGGTCTGACAAGGTACCTTCTAGAGAGTTAACTGTTAAAGAAATAAAAGAATATGTTGACGCTTTTGGTAAGACTTCAAAACTACTTATGGATGCTGGAGTAGACGGAGTTGAAGTTCATGCCGTTCATGAGGGTTATTTGCTTGATCAATTTACTCTTGATTATGTAAACAAAAGAACTGATAAATACGGTGGTTCACTTGAAAATAAATACAGATTTGCAACAGAAATAGTGCAAGAAATAAAAAAGGCATGTGGGGACGACTTTCCTGTGTCTTTAAGATATAGTGTTGAGAGTAAAACTAAAGGCTTTAGATCTGGAGCCTTGCCGGGTGAAGATTATAAAGAAGCAGGTAGAGACTTTAACGAATCCATAAAAGCAATAAAACTTTTAGATGATGCAGGATATGACATGTTTAATTGTGATAATGGTACATATGATGCATGGTATTGGTCTCATCCTCCAATTTATATGCCTGAGAATTGTAATTTGAAAGAAGCACAAGACATTAGTAGGTATACAAAAAAACCAATAGTTTGTGCTGGTAGAATAAATGTTGAAGAAGCAAGCAAAAGTATAAAAGAGGGCAAAATTACAGCTGCAGGTTTTGCTAGAAATTTCTTGAGCGACCAAGCATGAATTACTAAGCTAATTGAAGGCAGAAAAGAAGATATAAAACCTTGTATTTTGTGTCACAATGGATGTTTTAACATGTGCAGTTACAAAGGTGTTCCAAACGATCAAAAGCTAAGCGATAGCCTTCACTTAGCGCGTTGTGCTGTAAATGCTGAGACTATGCAATGAGACAGGCATTTTATTATTCCCACTAAAGAGTCTCGTCGTATTCATATTATTGGTGGAGGAATTGCAGGAATGGAGGCAGCCTTAAGATTAAAACAAAAAGGACACAATCCTATAATTTATGAAAAAAATAATTATTTAGGTGGAGTTTTTGTAGCAGCTAGTAAAGAAAGCTACAAACAGCCCTTACGTGATTTACTTGAGTGATACAAAAAACAAATTAAAGATAACGATATTAAAGTAAAACTAAAACGTGAAATTAAACAAACTGATGCTAAAAACTTTAAGGGCGAACCAATTGTTGTAGCTACAGGAGCTAAACCTACATATTATCCAGACATACCAGGATTTCAAAAAGGCATAGAAGCTAGTAAATTTTTATTAGAAAACCCTAAAATCGGAAAACGTGTAGTTATTGTTGGTGGAGGGATTACAGGGTGTGAAATTGCCTACGAGCTTGCTATGCAGGGTAAACATGTAGAAATAATTGAAGCAGAGGATGATTTAATTAAACAAACAGGAGTTTGTCTTGCTAATAGTTCTTATTTAAGGGAGTGATTTAAGCTTAATGATATTAAAGTTCACTTGGAATGTAAGCTTAGAGAAATTAGGGACGATTCTGTTATATACACAAACATTAACGATAAAGCAAATAAAATAATGTGTTCTGCTGTTATAACTTCTATGGGATATGTTCCAAATCCGTTATTTACTCTTGGAAAGAACACTTATGTAATCGGTGATTGTAAAAAAGTCGGAAATTTAAGAACAGTAATTTGAGACGCATATAGACTTGCAATGAAAATATAAAATATAAAAGGTATTAAGATGAATTTAACTAAAGAACAAACCGATATCCTAAATGGCAAACAAGGGGAAGTAATGGCAAAAGTCATGGAGACTTGTGTTCGTTATGGTGAGCTTTTTGGTGCAGAAAAAATGGTTCCTATAACGTCAAAATATAACCATCTTGTTACGTCATTTGGAATGAAAGTAATGAAGCCTGTATATGATTTACTAGGTAAAATTTTAGATTCGGGTGAAATTTCAAAACAAAAATTTAGTGTTGATCCACGCCCTTATGATCCAAAAGTTCCTGCTAATCTACTACAAAAATTGATATTTAAGAAATTTATGTACAACTTACAAGATGAGTATGAAGACACGCTAAATCGCTTTGGACTAAAGAACAAAGACGCATTTACATGTACTTGTTATTTAAGCGACGTAGGAAACACTCCTAAATATGGTGATATTTTGAGCTGAGCAGAGAGTAGCGCTGTTGTTTATGCAAATTCTGTATTAGGTGCTAGATGTAATAGAAACAGTGGAATTATTGATCTTATGGGGTCGATTTTAGGATATGTCCCTTATTTTGGACTATTAAAAGATGAAGGCAGACGTGCAACATGACATGTTGAGATTAGAACAACAAAAAAACCTGAAGCTCAGCTTTTAGGAAGTGCGATTGGTATGGCTGTTACAGACGAAGTTCCATATATAACAGGCTTAAATAAATGAATTGGAGATGAGTTAAACGATGAAACATGTACATATTTAAAAGACTTTGGAGCAGCGTGTGCAAGTAATGGAGCAGTGGGGCTTTATCATATTGACAACCTCACCCCAGAAGCAAAAAAACTTGGAAGGGATCTTATAAAGTACGAGCACAAAACACTTATTGTTGACGATGAACTCTTAGAATACACGTATAAAAATTATCCTGTTATTTGAAAGAAAAAAAACGCAAAACCAAAACTTTGTTTTTTAGGTTGTCCTCATATGAGTTTAAATCAATTACAAAAATGAACAGAAAAAATAACAGAGGGTCTTAAAAAGAATAACAAAAACAAAGTTTCAATAAAAACAGTGTTTACTGCAAGTCCAGATGTAATAAACGAGTTCAAAAAAAGTAATGATTATTACGAAAAACTTAAGAACGCAGGTGTAATACTTAGTTATATTTGTCCATTAATGTATATGAACAATCCTTTATGTAAATCTATGCCTGTTATTACAAGCAGCAATAAGCTTAGAACCTATACAACAGCACGCTATTATACGGACGAAGAGATTTTAAACATCTTAGTTGGAGGCACAAATGGCAAATAAGAAAACATTTAAAGGTAGAGTTGTAGTAAAAGGCCAGATAGAAGCAAAAGCACTTGTAACTAAGGATGGATTAAACACACTTGCAAGCTTCCAAGGCGCTCTCCAAAAAGGGGACAAAAAAGCAGTGTGTGGCGATCAAAACAATTCATACTTATACAATAAGCCTCTTGCTGGAAGCGCATTATGTTTACCGGAAACAATAGGTTCAACAACTGGAGGTTTTGTTATTTATTGTGCTGTTGCACTAAAGTCTCAACCTGCTTGTATGCTATTTAGCAAAAAAATCGATTCTCTAGCAGCAGCTGGTTCTATTTTAGCTGATGTATGGTTAGAAGAGGTAAAAATGCCTGTTATAGATTCGCTCGGAAGTGAATTTTTAAACTACGTGAAAAATGGCATGAATATAAAGGTTAAAGATAATGGCATTGTAGAAGTTTATCCTTAAAAATAAAACGTTCTACAAGGAATTCCTATACTTCCACCAATACACATCTGAATACCTAAACATACACAACAACAAAGCCCAGGGTCAATTGTACTTATACTAAAGCCTCTTCGTTTGCCTGATTGCCTATAAGATTTTCCAAATGAAGAAATAATCTCAGACACTTTTTTATAGTTTTCATTAGACGGATCAAACTCCATTGCTTTTTTTATATGGTCGTTAGCAATTATTAAATTATCTTCACAGTAATTAGCAATTGCAGAAAGGTAAAATCATCGACCATCTCTAAGATCTTTGGCAATTGTGTTAAGAAGCTTTAATGACAGAACATAATTCTTTGAGTTAATCGCGCTTATTGCTTGTAGTATAATTCCTGAGTCAGTTTCCTCTGCTTCTATATAAAACTCTACTTTTTTAGAATACGCACGGGCATTGTTGAATAAGTCATCCATATCAAAACCATAAAAACCAGATCATGAATAAGATGACCCGCCTTGTCTATAACTACCGTACCCAGGGTATACGCCTCCAGATTGTCGATAGCTATTAGCAGCAGCTCTTCTTGCATCTTCTTGAACGTACTTGTCAGGATTTGTGATTCTGTCATATGCTTCATTGATTTTATTCATTCTTTCAGCTGCATCTTTATCACCTGGATTTAAATCAGGATGATTCTCACGAGCCTTTTTTCTGTAGGCTTTTTTTACTTCTGCCATTGTGGCATCTTTTGATATTCCAAGTACTTTATAAGGATCCATTTTAAATATTGTTATTATTTTTTCTTAGACGAAATCTATTTTTTAATTTCTTTGAAAAGTTTTGGTTTAGAGACGTTCATACTCCTTCATATAATATATTTTCTAAAATATTAATATCTTTAAATAAGGGAAACTTTTCAAACTCCTGTGTCGTTCTTCCTGCAAGAATACATAGATCATCTTTTATTTGTGATTTTTTATAGGACATTTCTAAATAAGGATTATAACAACCATTTTTTTTGTCTTTTTTTAAATCAAGAGCTGCATCCATAAAATAAATAAATCTACCTAAATTTGCACCAAACTTCCCCAACTGGGTTTTTCAAATATCATCATTAGGACAAAAAACGGTAGCAAGTAAAATTCCAAACAATTTAGAAATTTCATCTGCACTTGGATGATCTTTATTCTCAAGAGATACAATATGATTCATGATTTCTTTAATGGCAGACTCAGAATCTGGGTGTTTTGCCTTTGCTTTTTCGAAAGACTTTGAAATTAAACCTTCTCCAATTATTCCTCTGATTTTATGGTCTTTATCAACTTTATCATCAAAAAATTTGTAATACGTGAGCAAAATTGTCATATCTGCTGCATACTCGGAATATTTGTTTAGAGCAACATTTGCATCTTTTAATTTTTTGTTTTTAAAGATACACTTACAAGTCTGTTTTTTTTCTTTAGGTTCATATAAAGAACTTAAAAACAGAATTAAAAAGGTTAAATCATAAGTTAAAGCAAGTCTTGCAATTTGGCCATAATTATCTCTTAGAGAATAGCATAGCCCACAGTACACCTCTTGGTAGCGAAGCTTTTCTTTATCACTTAATTTTTTGTAGTTGGGTTTTATAAATCCAAACATAATCTAAACCTTTTCTCTGCTTTGATTTTAAACTATAAGTAGTCACAATACATAATAATTTTGATACTATTAACAAATCATAAGATTCATTTAAGGAGAAATATTGGCATACTCAAACATTAAAGTTGATCTTCTATACTACACAAAAGATCCTGCTCGTGCTGTTGCCACTGCAGCTCGTCTATGTTATAGTAAGGTGGGAGCGGCTGATCTTGTAGAGAACATGAAAGAAGAGCAGGCTAAAAAAATTTTATCTACTATCCTAGAGAGCGGTCATAATTCTACTTTAGAACATGCAACATATACTTTTGCTATTGAAGGAGTAAGTCGAGCTTTAACACACCAGCTAGTAAGACATAGAATGGCAAGTTACAATCAACAGTCTCAAAGATATGTAAAAGCAGACAAAGAGTTAGATGTAATTATTCCAGAAAGCATCAAAAACAACAAAGAAGCAAAAGAGGTTTTTGATTCTTGTATTGAAGCATGTCAGGAAGCTTACACAAAACTTAATGAATTAGACGTCCCAAAAGAAGATGCTCGATACCTTCTCCCAAATGCCTGTGAGACCAAAATTGTTGTAACAATGAATATTAGAGAACTCTTACACTTCTTTAGTGTTAGATGTTGCAATAGAGCACAATGGGAAATCAGAGATCTTGCAAAAAAAATGTTAGAGCTTGTTAGACCAACTGCACCATTTATTTTTATGGATGCAGGCCCTAGCTGTGTGAGAGGAAAGTGCAAAGAAGGAAAAATGTGCTGTGGGCACCCATGAGATCACATTGACAGAGCAAAGTTAGATTAAAAATATAATCAAAACTTATTCAATAAAATTTAAAAATGAGAAGCTACAAAAAACCTTTAAAGAACGTTAAGCAAAACATAGTAAAAGACAGTCTTACTTCTGCCCAGCACGACCACGGAATAGGACTTTTAGGTAAAACTCTTTTAATTATAAATCCGGTTTCACAAAATGGAACAGGGTCAAAAAATGGACGAGACGCATATAACATACTAAGAAACGTATATCACCAGCAAGTTGAAATGATTTATACACAGCATAACGGGCATGGAACTGAAATTGTAAAAAAAGCTTCTAATTTTGACACTATTATAGCTGTTGGAGGAGATGGGCTTGTTCATGAGGTCCTACAAGGCTTGATGTCGCTACCGAAAAATGCACGTCCAAAATTTGGTGTAATTCCTGTTGGATCAGGAAACGATTTTGCTAGAAGCTTAAATATAAGCTTTCATTGTGAAACGGCAGTAAATCAACTGCTAAATAGTTATGTAACTCCATGTGATGTTGGATGCTGTAATGGGGAGTATTTTGCTCAGACGATGTCTTTTGGAATTGATGCTGGTATTGCTATATATTCAAACCAGTTAAGAAAGAAAAAGTCATTAAGAGGTTTTAGGCTTTATTTTGAATCTTCAATACATGAAATAAATCACAACTTAAAAACGTACAATTACAAAGCAACTATTGATAATAAAAAAATCCAAGGTAGTTGTTTTATGTTTGCTATTCAAAACGGTCCTACATATGGAGGAGGCTTTAAAGTAACACCAAAGGCCTCTATTAATGATGGGTTTTTAGATGTTTGTTACTGTGTTGGTAACTTATCTAAAACTAAATCTCTTTATATTTTTGGTAGAGCTTGTATGGGTAATCATGTAAAGCTGGATGAAATAACAATGGATAGATGCAAGAAGTTAAGTATATCATTTGATCAGTCTATTCCTTGCCAACTTGATGGAGAAGAGCATAAAGCTGACAAATTTAATGTTGAGGTAATTCCTAATTCGTTACGTGTTTTTAAATTTGCTAAATAAAATTATTTGTTATAATGCTACATATGGAGAATGAAAAGCTAAACATAGATACAATAATTGACAATAGCAATGTTGCCGTATTAATTCCTTGTTATAACGAACAGCAAACAATTGCTAAAGTAATCAAGGATTTCAAAAAAGAGCTACCAAATGCTCAAATTTATGTTTATGACAATAATAGTACAGATGACACATATAAAATTGCAAAAGAATGTGGTGCAATTGTAAAGCCTGAGCCGAGACAGGGCAAAGGTAACGTTGTACGCCAAATGCACCGTGATATTGATGCTGATTACTACATTATGGTTGATGGGGATGATACCTATCCCGCTAATCAAGCAAGACAGCTTTTGTCTCCACTAATTGATGGTTCTGCAGATATGACTGTAGGAGATAGGTTAAGTAATGGAACCTATGGGTCTGAGAACGATAGAGCATTTCATGGTTTTGGAAATAACTTAGTTAGGTGACTAATTAAAGTTATTTATAGATATGAATATACAGATGTTATGACAGGGTATAGAGCGTATAACCGATCGTTTGCTAAGACGTTCCCTATTTTGTCTACCGGATTTCAAATCGAAACAGAGATGTCAATTCATGCAGTAGACAAAAATTGAAAAATTAAACAAGTGCCTATTACATATAGAAATAGACCAGAAGGATCTGAGAGTAAACTTTCAACTTTTAAAGATGGATTTAAAGTTTTACTTTTAATCGTTCAGCTCTTTAAAGAGTATAAGCCTTTTGCTTTATTTACATTATTGTCGTTTATTTTTATCTTAGTAGGCTTAATAGAGGGTATTCCAGTTGTTGGTGAGTTTATAAACACAGGTTTAGTGCCAAGACTACCCACTGCATTACTTGCTGTTGCTTTAGTTGGCATTGGGTTTGTTAACTTTATAACAGGTTGTATCTTGTCATCTATTATTAAAGGTCAAAGAAAGCAATACGAGCTTCAAGTAAACAATATTTACTTTGAAAATACTAAATTGACAATAAAAAAGAACTAAATTAGCGAGCTTATTGTGAAACACTTATTTAATCAAATTTGAAAATTTGGCATTGTTGGAATTATCGCTTTTCTCATTGATTGGGGAATTTTTAATATAATTTTAATTGTTGGGTCTAGACTATATGGAGAAACAGTAGTTTCTCAACAATGATATACAGCAACGGCAACAACACTTGGGTTCACTATCTCTGTGATCTTTAATTATATAGCTAGTATGAAGTATGTTTTTGTTCATAAAGAGAACATGAACAAAGTTCATGAATTTTTAATTTTTTTAATTTTGTCCATAATAGGGCTAGGAATTAATAACTTAGTTGTTTGATTTTTTGCTCATGCTATTGAATGACCTTTTCAAATGTCGATTCTACTGAAGGACAATATCGCAAAAATTATTGCGACATGCGTAGTAATGGTATGAAACTTTGTTACAAGAAAAATATTGTTGGACGACAGTAAATAGAAACACCTAAAGTTTATTTCATACATTAATCTGGCTTTTACTCTCTATTTTGCAAAAATATATCGAAATATACGGAGCTAACCAGCACAACCTAAAAAACATAAATGTAAAAATTCCTAGGGATAAGTTTACTGTAATAACAGGGCTTAGCGGATCTGGCAAGTCCAGTTTAGCTTTTGACACAATATATGCTGAAGGACAGCGTAGGTATGTTGAATCATTATCGAGTTATGCGCGTATGTTTCTAGGGCAGATAAAAAAACCTGAAGTGGAAAGAATAGAGGGGTTATCTCCAGCTGTTTCTATTGACCAAAAAACAACATCTAAAAATCCACGTTCAACTGTAGGAACCACAACAGAGATCTATGATTATTTAAGATTATTGTTCGCAAGAGCTGGTATCGCTCATTGTCCTAAATGCGGACGAGAAATTTCTGTTCAAACAACAGACAGCATTGTAGAAAAGATTTTAAAACTAAAAGAGAGCGATAAAAACACAAAGGCAACCATAATGTCTCCTGTAGTTATAGGAAAAAAGGGAGAGTATACAAAACTTTTTGAAGGCTTATTGAAACAGGGTTTTAGTAGAGTAAGAATTGATAACGAAATCATTAAATTGACAGGTCAAGAAATTCGACTAAACAAGCAAATTAAACATTTTATTGATGTTGTTGTAGACAGAATACAAATCAAACAAGAATCTAGATCTCGCATTGCACAAGCAGTTGAACTTAGTTCTAAACTTAGCAATGGTGTAGTTACAGTTAAAATATTAAATGATAACGAAACTTTAGAAAATAATAAAAAAAATAATGAAGTCAAGTTCTCATCAGGCGCAACAAGAATAAAAGACAAAAATGAACATACGTTTTCTCTAGCTTTTTCATGTCCTGAACACGGTTATTCTATATCTAAGTTAGAACCTCGAGATTTTTCTTTTAATGCACCTTACGGGGCATGTAGTGATTGTTTAGGTCTTGGATTTAGTGAAAATTTAAACTTAGAGACTGTTATTCCCGATAGTGATTTAAGTATAGAACAAGGATGCATAGAACCTTTCAAAAATGGTAATTATTATCCACAAATTATTGTTGCTGTTGCAAAACATTTAAAAATCAAACCTAACACTCCTTGAAAAAGGATTTCTAAACAAAGTAAAGATAAGATATTGAATGGTTGTGGTGACGAGATAATTGATGTAAATTACAAAAACTTATCAGGAAGAACATCAAAGTGAGCTATTAAATGAGAAGGAGTAGAAGCCGCAATAAAAGAGAAAATTGCAAATTCAAAATCTCAAAGTTTAAAGTCTAAATTATCAAGGTATTTTGTTCAAAGTAAATGTAAAAGCTGTAATGGTATGAGACTAAAACCAGAATTCTTAAGTGTAACTGTAGCAAACAAAAACATTTATGAAGTATGTCAAATGTCAGCAGGTAAATGTTATAAATTCTTTAAAGAAGTTTCCGACAAAAATTCTACTATCTATTCTAAATTCAGCACAGCAGAAACAAAGATAATAACACCAATAGTAAAAGAGATTTTAACTCGACTTAAATTTTTAAACGATGTAGGACTTGATTATTTAACACTTGAAAGAACAACAGCGTCCTTATCTGGAGGAGAAGCTCAACGAATAAGACTTGCCACACAAATTGGAACAGGGCTTATGGGAGTTTTGTATATACTTGACGAGCCTTCTATTGGGCTTCATCAAAAAGACAATATTCGTCTAATTAACGCACTAAAAGGTTTGAGAGACTTAGGCAATACGGTTGTTGTTGTTGAGCATGATGAGGAAACAATTCGCATGTCTGATTATATTGTTGATATTGGTCCTTATGCAGGTCATCAAGGAGGAAGAGTTGTAGCATGTGGTAGCCCTAAACAAATCCAAAGAAGCAAGAAATCTATTACAGCAGACTATTTAAATGGAAAAAGAAAAATTGAAGTTCCAAATAAAAGACGCTTTAATAAAAATAATAAATTTATTTCTTTAAAAGGCGCAACACAACACAATCTAAAAAATATAAATTTAAAAGTTCCTCTATCTTGTTTGTGTGTTGTTAGTGGAGTATCAGGTTCAGGTAAATCATCGTTGATAATTGATACATTGTCTCCAGTACTAACAAACGCGCTTAATAGGTCTAACCTTGTTTGTGGAAAGCATAAAGCTATTACAGGACTAAAACACCTTGATAAGGCAATAGTCATTGACCAAAATCCAATTGGAAGAACCCCTAGGAGCAATCCTGCAACATACATAGGGCTTTGAGATGATATTAGAGCTTTGTTTGCTTCTACACAAGACAGTAAAATAAAAGGGTATAGTCCTGGTCGTTTTAGTTTTAATATGCCAGGAGGAAGATGTGAAGCATGTAAGGGTGATGGGCAAAACAAAATTGAGATGCACTTTTTGCCTGATGTCTATGTTACTTGTGAACAATGTGGAGGTAAACGATATAACCGTGAAACGTTAGAGGTTAAGTATAAAGGCAAATCAATTGCAGACATTCTTGACTTAACAGTTGATGAGGCTTTCTCCTTTTTTAGCTCAATTCCTCCAATTGCCAGAAAGCTTAAAACTTTACATGACGTAGGGCTTGGTTATATACATTTAGGGCAACCTGCAACAACACTATCTGGAGGAGAGGCTCAAAGAGTAAAGCTATCTAGCGAGCTTCAGCGTGTTCAGAGCGGTAGGACTTTTTATATATTGGACGAGCCTACAACTGGGCTTCATTTTGAAGACGTTAAACAACTCTTGGCTGTGTTAAATAGGCTTGTAGATGCAGGTAATACTGTTCTTGTTATTGAGCATAATTTAGATGTTATTAAAAGTGCTGACTACATTATAGACTTAGGACCTGAAGGCGGTGAGGCTGGTGGATATATAATTGATAGTGGAACACCTGAAGAGTTATCTAAGAATTATAAAAAAACAGGGAGTTATACAGGAGAATTTTTAAGTAAAATGTTATAGAAATTATGGAAGATAAAAAAATAACACATAATACTCAAAAAATAGATTTTGTTAAAACAAACAAAAAAAACAAAAGGGAAAAGCTTGGTATCTTATTGTTCTTTCTTTCTGTAATGTTTTTTATAGGGATAATTAGTTTTTATATTTGAGCAGGTCATGGTTTTGATAAAACGGCGCTTATAATTGATGACAATGCAGGGCAACTCAATGGTTATGCTGCGATTCTAGTACAAAGCAACACAAAAGATAAAAATCAAGACAAAGAAAATATAGATTCTAGAGCTGATATTTCTACATTAAAAAGTATATATCTAGAAAAAAAGTCCAGCGTTTTAAATATTGATGTAGACAATAAATCACTATACAGTAGCGGAATTGCTGTCTCTCAAGATAAATGAAAGATTGGGTACGTTTCTCTAACTGACAGCGAACTTAAAACAATAGCATCGGGTAATCAGAACGGTCCAAATCTTATAAGTCAAACTTCATCTTACAAAGATCAACTTAAAACACAGGCAGTATCAAACTTTCAAAAAAAGGTTGATAATCTAAAAGAAGTCAATAAAGTAGACATTGTTGTTTGTGTGTCTCCCACGTCCGAAATATCTAGGTACATCAATCATATTGATTGCGTGATTGCCGATACTGTTGAAGGGGAAAACTGTGAAGGAACAACTGTTTCAGGAGTGTACGTTTCACAGATCCCAAGTTATTACAAATGTAGCATTGTGCTAGTTTCTCCTGCAAAGTCTGTCAATGCTAAAATCTTTGATTCAAATGAGGTTTCTCAAATGGTTGAAAGTAATAAACAAAATTAAATAATTAAAAGATTTTTAAATTTAGGTAACTTATGACAAAAATAAAACGCTTCGGTATGTTTAATAAGAGCAACAAAATGCTTGTTATTAACAATATTTACAATAAAATTGTTGTAGTTCAATTCTTCTCATTAGTTATTAGTAACTTAAATGGCTTTGTTAGTAACTCTCTTATTGGTCAATTTTACGGTGCAGAAAGCATTGCTGCAGTAGGTCTGTTTTCACCTTTGTTAACCTTGATTTGCATATTAAATATTTTTTGTGTTGGGGCAAATGTAAAGTGTTGTGAATATATTGGATTAGATAAAAGAAAGGAATCCAGCAGTGTTTTTACTAGTATTTCTGTTTTTCTTTTTTTGGTTGGACTAGGTATATTATTATTAATTTGAATTTTTATTAATCAAATTGCTTCTATTTTAGGTGCTACTGGCAGTGTTTCGTCATTATTAATATCATATATAAAAGGTTATAGTGTTGGTATTCCCATGATGTTTTTATTGAACATGTTGTTAGCATTCCTTCAGGTTAATAATAAAATAAAGATGTCTTATATCTCAATTGTTGTTATGTTTTTTACCAATATCCTTTTTTGCTTAGCTAATATTTATGTATTTAAACTTGGCCTATTTGGAATAGGACTTGCTAGTGGTCTTAGTTATATTGTTTCATGTTGTGTTATTATTCCTTCTTTTGTAGGAAAATCTTCAAATAAGATTGTTTACTTTGACTTTCAAAACATAAGCTTTAGAGACTTTCCTAATGTATTTAGGTTAGGTCTTCCTGAAGCAATGTTTACTTTAGGTGTAACGGTAAAATCATATTTAATCAATATCGAATTAATAAATATATACGGTGTTAATGCTGTTGCTGTTATGAATGTCGAAAATATTTTGCTTTCTTTTTTAGGCTGTTTTTCTCTTGCAATTGGTAATTCTATATTAATTCTAGGAACCTATTTTCGTGGCCAAAACAATGTTGTAATGTATAAAAAGCTCTTAAGGCACTCTATTTGAGTTGGTATTAGCTTTTCATTATTATTTATCGCAATAATCGTTTTTTTTAATGAACAAATCACCTCTTTATTTATTTCTGATGACCAAGAAGCTTTTGATATGTGTGTGAACATGTTATTTTTGTTTTCTCCTTATTTGTTGTTTAATACAACGTATAACATATTACTAAAGAGTTTTTATTGTGCACAGTATACAAAAATAGTTAATCTAATTGCTTTTGCAGAAAATATTACTATTGCTGTTATAGCTATTTTATTAGGCAGAGCTATCGGCATTAATGGATTTTGACTTAGTGTTACAGTAGGCGAAATAATAATCATATTAGTTTTGATTGTAATATCTTTTTTCTATAACAAAAAAATTTCCCTTAAATTTGAAAACGTTTTTCTAATAAATAAAAAATTTAATACTAATGAAGATGAATTTTTAAATGTATTTATTTCTTCAGTTGACGATTTAAAAAACCTTACTAAAGAGATAGATAAATTTTGCGAAAAGAATAAAACTTCTATAAAAACAAAGCAAAAAATGAACTTGATTATTGAAGAATATCTTAAATTAGTAATAGATAGAAAAAACAATACAGAAAATAAAAATTTGAAATTAGATGTAACTATTTATAAAGAAAAATCAAATATAGAATTTTTATAATAGATACACATGAGATTTTTAATCCATTAAAACCAAATCCTGAAATTGTTATAAAAAATGAAGATAAAGTTTCGATGAAATTACTTAAAGGAGTAACTTCTAGCGTAATGTACTCGTCAGATTTTGGAGCAAATGTTATTAAAATGACAATTGAAGAAAACAGATTGAAAAAATAATTTAATAAAATACAAGAACCGGATCAAATTTATATTTAATTTTACAATTAAACAAATTTTATATATATTTTAAAATAAGCTTGATAAATTAATTTTGTAGAAAATATAGTACATACAACATTGTTTTACTAAAGGAGAGCATTGTGATTATAGAACTTGATGAAATTTTTAACTTACACTCATCAAATGCTAGCGACTTTTTTCAAACACTGATTTTCCGTGTTGGTAGCATAAATAGTGCAGCCACAGGAGATAACTTAGTCTGACTTATCGTAGGAATTGGAGCTTTAATTCTTGGGGGGCTGTATGTGTTTTTAAAAAGTAAATATTTATCTCAAGATTATGCTTCCCACCAAAAACGCAGGAATATTGAAAAGTATAAACTTTTAGCAGTAGGAGTTATTTCTATTACTATTTGTTGTATATGTCTATGTATTTTTATAAACAAAAACTAATGACATATTAAATACAAAGGTTGGGCAAAATATTATGGCGGAGAGGGAGGGATTTGAACCCTCGTTACCATTGTATGGCAAAACGGTTTTCGAGACCGCCGCTTTCAGCCGCTCAGCCACCTCTCCTTATATTTGATATTATATCATTTAATAAAATCTTAAAATTGTGTCAAGTATTACTCGTGTTAGTTGTTGTATAATATAAAAAGCCTAATAAATAAAGGAGGAAAAATGGCAGTAAATAGATTTGTTTTGAACGGAATGTCTTATCATGGTGCTGGTGCCATTAAAGAGATTCCAGGGATTATTAAAAGCAAGGGACTTAAAAAAGCTTTTGTTGCTTCTGATCCTGACTTAATTAAGTTTAACGTTACATCAAAAGTTACGGATTTGCTCAAAGAGAACAATATAGACTTTGAGATCTATAGCGACATTAAACCTAATCCTACTATTGAGAATGTTAAACACGGAGTAGAAGCTTACAAAAAATCTGGAGCTGATTTTATGATTACAATTGGTGGTGGTAGCTCCATGGATACAGGCAAAGCAATAGGAATAATTGTTAACAACCCTGAATATGCTGATGTTAGATCACTAGAAGGTGTAGCTCCAACAAAAAAGCGCACTGTATTTACAATTGCAGTCCCAACAACAGGTGGAACAGGAGCAGAAAGCACAATAAATTACGTTATTACAGACGTTGAGAAAAAGCGTAAATTTGTATGTGTTGATCCTAACGATATTCCAGACGTTGCAGTTGTAGATCCTGAGATGATGTCTTCAATGCCAGCTGGATTAACAGCTTCAACTGGTATGGATGCTTTAACACATGCAATCGAGGGTTATACTACAAAAGCAGCATGAGAGCTATCTGATTGTCTTGACTTAGAATCAATTAAGCTTATAGCAAAACACTTGCGTTCTGCTGTAAAAAACGAACCAGAAGGACGTGAAGGTATGGCACTTGCCCAATATGTAACAGCTATGGCTTATTCAAATGTGGGCTTGGGTGTTGCTCATAGTATGGCCCATACCCTAGGTGCTGTTTATGACACTCCTCATGGTGTTGCCTGTGCAATGATGCTTCCTATTGTTATGGAATTTAACAAAGAGTATACTGGAGAGAAGTATAAAAACATAGCAGAAGCCTTTGGTATTGATACTTCTAATATGTCACAAGAAGAATACAGACAAGCTGCTATTAGTGCTGTTAAACAGCTTTCAGTTGATGTTGGTATTCCTACAAAATTAGACAAGCTTAAAGAAGAAGATTTGCCATTCTTATGTGAAAGTGCTGCCGCAGATGCATGTGCACCAGGAAATCCTCGTGAAGCAACTATTGAGCAATTTGAGGAAATGTTTAGACAGCTAATGTAATTTATTCATTTAAAATTCAGAGCAAAAACAAAAAGCCCGAGAATTTTACTCGGGCTTTTTTTATGGTTATAAAATGTTTAAAATTTTATTTTTCGTATTCTTTAATTCAATAGCTAATCGCTCTATATCTTCATAATTTTTCAAATGTTCCAAAAACTCCTGACACAATTAGCAATAAAATTACAGAGATTGAAAGAGATCCAATAGAAGGAAGGAATTGATTCAATTGAGATAATGCATTAGAGTTTGTGTAAAAGTATGAAGCTGGAACATAGTTTAAAACTTCTCATAAAGTTACTATAGATGGCAAAAAGGCAATTAGTATAAAAACTGTAAGCAAAAGCACAAATGAAAAGCAAACAACAAGCGGAACAAAATAGCACAAAAATAGATCAGCACCACCAGATTTCCAAGTTTTAAATATCTTTTTTATACTGAAAGAATTCGAAAGAGTATTGTTAATTTTGCTTCTTTGTGCTGCGTAGCACACAATACTAAACCATATGAACGAAGCACATATTAGTACAATAGATACTATTGTGTCAATAACTGGTACTTTGTCAAATATCATATCGACCAATCTAAAAGCTAGAAACCATACAAGACCGTATAAAATTACTGTTAAAAACTCGTAAAATCCTTGAACAAAATTCTTTTTTGAAACAAACGGTCTGGGTAACTCGTTGCCTGCGTTTTTGTTTAAATCGTCATAGCCTCAATTTTGTGCTAGGCCTGTTACAACAAAGTTAAGAATTGGAATTGCATTTAAAAGACCTAATAAGAATGTGTTTTTTACAACTTTATCTGTGTTTCTAACGTCACAGAATGCACGACCAAAAAAGTCTTTACCTTTTAATTTTTTTTGGGAATTTGATTTTGATGCATTACTGTTTGCTGAGTTAGAACTTGAAGTATTAGAATTTTTGTTTTCCGAGCTATTGATTTTTAATTCTTCGCTTGTATCAACAAGTCTCTCTCCACAATTTTTGCAAAAGATAAGATTGTCCTCGTTGTTTGTATTACAATTGTGACACTTCATATGACCTCCTAAGGTAAAAATTTTGAAGAATTATACAATAGTCTATATTGAAAATATATTTTTTACATTCATTTCAGAGTATTTACAGGTTTCTTCAGAATTAAACATGCACCTGTATTGGTTATTGTTTATTTTGCTTAAAGCGTTAGCAATTGTTTTTATATCACTCAGTTTGGTGTTAAGAGCTTGAGTTCTTATAACATTAATTAAAGTATTAGGGTATTTTGAAAGATAGTTATGGTCCAGTAGGCTTATTGTTTCTCTTACAGTTTTAGGTTTATCAAGCTTGCCTATAGTACTAATAATATAGAGATCTAACTGCTCTTTAGTTATATCAAAATTCGCTAACCAATTAGAAACATTATCATATACAGAATAAGTGTTTTTGAAGTTTGGGTCTCTGTAGGAGTAGAAAATCAAACTACCAAATTTTGTATGCATAGCCTGTGAGCCGTAAGCTCCATTTTTTACTCGTACCTCGTTTCACAAATAATCATAAGTAATAGCTGAACAGACAATTTTCATTGCTCCTTTTAAATAATCTAAAATATTTAAATCAACAACACATGATGCATATCCAACATTTGAAGGAATAATAAAAGCTTCATTTAAATTTTTAGGGCGAGGAATATTTAAAGAGGATGAATTTTCATTCTGCTTGAAATTAGTATCAACTCAAGATTTAATAATTTTTAAGCTTTCATTCTCTCCAGAATAGGAGACCAACAAACTTGCGTCCAAAAGTTTTTGTTTTAGATTAAAAAATTTAGACGACAAATCATTAAAATTGGTTTCAAAATTTAGGTCAAGGTCTTTTATAAATTTATAGTATTCAATTCCATAAGCTTTCTCGTTAAGAACTGCTGATGGTGAAAAATATGACAATGCTCTATTAAAAGAAGATATATGCCCACTTTCTATAAACTTTTGTTCTATAAATGCAATTTGCTGTTTAATAAGAGAACGGATTAGCTCTTTATTTTCAAATTTTGTAGCAAATAGAATTTCTTCTAAAATATCAGTTAAGTTGTTTAATTCATTGTCTAAACAAGAAGTTTTTATAACAAAGTATAAGTCTGGCTTATTGTTTTTCTTGTATACATTAGAGACATGCAGACTAAAGTTTAAATGACCTAAATGATTAGTTATTATGGTATCAAGTTCAAGTGCATTGTGATTTTGTGTGTCTAACTTAGAAAATAAACTTGCTAATAAAGATAAATAAGGAACATCTTCAAAGTCTATAGAGTTTACTTTTATGTAAAAATTTGTATAAGTAATTCCATCAATTTTAGTGTCATGAATTAAAAAGTTATCTTGTTTTTTATAAGAAGGCAAAGGTTTATTTTGTTCAATATCGTTTAACGTTAGAACAGGAAGACTATTTTCTGCTTCTTTCGTGTCTGGCGTTTGTTGCCATAGATCAAGATCTCTACAAATACTTTCAATTGCTAATTTTTCAGATTCTGTAGCGTATACTGCGTTTTCTTGTGTATCTTTTGTAGGAACAATTTCAACACTAGCAAAAAAGTTATTTTCAATAAATAAAGAACAAAGAAGTTTTTCAAAGTAACCAAATTTTATATTCTTTTTTAAAAACGTTATAACATCATTATATTTGAGCCCGAGAGTTGATTGTGAGTCGTCATATAATCAAGTAGACATTAAACTTATTGTTGCGTCAATTCCGTGAGAGTATTCAGGACTGTTTTCTTTTAACAAAAATTCAAAACGTTTAATTGCCGCTTCAATTAACGTGTGGTCTAACCCATCTTTTAACAAGTCAGTGCATATGGATGAAATTTTTTTATTGAGAGTTTCTGCAACGCCTGCCTTTGTTTTTTTACAATTAACAAACACTACAGGTTGGCAAATACTGTCTTCCAATTCAAAATTAATATCTGCGAATAATCCCGTTTTTAAAAGTTTATTTTTTAATGGAGAGGATTCAGATCCAGCAATAACATCTAGTAAAATATTTGTTGCAATTATTTTTGTGTGATCACGTTCAATAACATAACCTAAAACAGCGTCAGTATTATCAGGGCTTGTTTTCATTTTCACTTTTTTATGTGAAGCCGTATGTAAAGATTGTGTATTAATACTTCTAGTAGAATAAGTATGTAACTTGACACCAGAATTTGATTCTTGCCTTCATTTGTCAATTTCTTCCTTTTTTGACAGATATTCAGCGTCTAAAAACTTTAGCATATTATTTATATTAAAATTTCCGTATAAGACAATATAAGCATTTGATAAATTATAGTGGGCATTATGTTCTTCAAGAAATTCTTGGTAACTTAGATTTTTAATAGCATCTGGTCTTCCGCCCGATACGTTAGCGTAACAAGTATTTGGAAATAACTGTCTCATTACATGTTCGTATAAAACATTTTCTGTACTGGAATAATTACCGCACATTTCATTGTAAACAACTCCACTAAAATTAAGTTTATTAGATTCGTCAACTGTTTTATGGCCACCCTCTTGATAAAAAATATTTTTATTTTTATATATATTCGGAAAGAAAACAGCGTCAAGGTAGACTTGCATTAAGTTGTATAGATCCTTCTCATTTGTTGTTGCAACAGGATAGATAGTTTTATCGTCAAAGGTCATAGCATTAAGAAAAGTTGCCATGGAAGACTTAATCAAGTTAACAAAAGGTTCTTTTAATGGGAATTTTTTTGAACCACAAAGCACACTGTGCTCAATAATATGAAACACTCCAGTACTATCTTTAGGAGGGGTTTTAAAGCCTATTGTAAAAGATTTTTCAATATCATTGTTGTGTAACAGTAATATTTTAGCTAAAGATTTTTTATGTTTTAGTTCATAACTTCAAGAAGAAACTTCACCAATTCATTCAGTTTTAATGTGATCATAAAAAGAAGCTAACTCTTTTGTAATCTTATATTTTTCAACTTTATTTTTATTGTCCATTTTGATCCTTGTATTTAATTTAATTATAAAAAAGGGGCATTTTACGCCCCAAAAAAATTTTATCTAATTATATAACTTAAAGTGATTTTACTTTTTGCTTTCAAAAGCAGCTAACTTTTCAATATGTCAAATATTGTTTGCGTATTCTAATAATGCCCTGTCAGATGAAAACTTTCCTGCACTACACATATTCATAAACTGCTTTTTTGCAAATTCACGTTCATTTTTTGCATCAAAATTAATTTGTTTTTTTGCTTCAAGACATGCTCTAAAGTCTTCAAAAACAAAATATTGATCTTGGTGCATCATTCCACCATACAGCATCTCGAAAAGCCCAGAACCATCATCACTTAGTGTTCCATTTATTAATGCATCTAATACTCTTCTAACTCCAGGAGTTTCACGGTAGTGTTTTCTTGGGTTGTAAGTGTTTTTAATTTTTTCGATATCTTCGACCCTTGCTCCGAATATGTAGTTATTTTCTTCTCCTGCTTCTTTTACAATTTCTATGTTTGCACCATCATAAGTACCACATGTAACAGCACCATTAAGCATGAGCTTCATATTTCCAGTTCCGCTTGCTTCTGTACCTGCAGTTGAAATTTGTTCAGAAACATCAGAAGCAGAAACTATCTTTTCTGCATAACTGACATCAAAGTTAGAAACAAAAATAACATTAATATATTTGCTCACTTCTTTGTCTGAATTAATTAAGTCTGCAACTGCATTTATAACTTTAATTATTGCCTTTGCTTTTACATAGCCCGGTGCAGACTTGCCTCCAAAAATATATGTTGTTGGCTTAAAATCAGTTAAGCTGCCTTCTTTAATTTCAAAATATAGTTCTAATATAGTTAAAATGTTCAAAAACTGTCTTTTATATTCATGAAGGCGTTTTACCTGAGTATCTACTATTCTGTTAGGATCTAGTATTTTCTTGTCCTTGTTTTTTATATACTTTGCTAAATCTTTTTTATTTGATTTTTTGATTTTAATAAATTCGTCAATAACATCATTATCGTTAGCATAATTTTTTAACTTAGCTAAGAGCTTAAGGTCTTCTAATCATTTATCAGTTTTTAGAAGCTTTGTAATAAAAGCCGATAGTTTAGGATTACATACTCCAAGTCATCTTCTTTGTGTTATTCCATTTGTAACATTTAAAAAACGCTCTGGCCAAATTTTGTAAAAGTCGCTTAGAACACTTTCTTTTAATAGATTGGTGTGAAGTTTAGCTACACCGTTAATGTGAGAAGACACACAACAAGCCAAGTTTGCCATATGGCAGGTATTGCCTTGTATAATACTTAAATTTTTAAGATCTTCTTTTTTTGTTAAACCGTGGGCAGCAAAGACCTCATTATAATAAACATTAATTTTTTTAATAATGCTTGTTATTTTGTGAGAAATATTTTTAATGAATTTAACATCTCATTTTTCTAAAGCTTCAGCCATAATTGTGTGATTAGTATAATTAAAAGTATGTTGAGTAATATATAGAGCCTGTTCAAAAGAAACATCTTTTTCCATAAGCAGTCTTATTAATTCAGGAATAGAGATAGTTGGATGTGTGTCGTTAAGTTGTATTTGTACACAATCAGGTAATTTGCTGTAGTTGTTTCCATGTTCGGCTTCATATTTACGTAAAATATCTTGCAAGCTAGCAGAACAGAAAAAGTATTGTTGTTTTAGTCTTAGCTGTCTTCCTTGATCGTTAGAGTCGTTTGGGTATAAAACACGAGAGATATTTTCTGTTTGAGTTTTTTCTGAAACTGCTTCGTCATATCTACCTTGGTCAAACAGTCCAAAGTCAAATTCATGTATTGGCTCTGCTTGTCAAAGTCTAAGCGTGGAGACATGGTCTGTATTATGCCCTATGATTGGCATATCATATGGCACTGCCCATACATCACCATTATGAAAGTGAACCTTAACTTTTTGGTTTTCTTGCCTAGATGATCATGGATCTCCAAGACGTCTTCAGTTGTCTACGCTTTCGTGCTGGAAACCGTTTTTAAACGATTGCTTAAACAAGCCATATCCATAGCGAATTCCATAGCCATCAAGTGGAATATTTTGTGTTGCTGCACTGTCCAAATAACATGCAGCTAAGCGCCCAAGGCCTCCATTTCCAAGGGCCGCATCCTCGATTTCTTCAAAACAGTTAATGTTTATGTTTTCCTTTTTTAATAATTCTTTAGCCTCATCTAAAAGGCCGCTACAAAAAAGGTTGTTATATATTGCTCTGCCCATTAGGTATTCAGCAGAAAAATAATATGCTCTTTTTTGTTTGTTATGAAGGTCTTGAGAATGTCTTCAATTAGGTGTAATAATGTCAATTACTGACTTAGATAAAACTGTATGAAGTTGATCAACATGCAAATCATGTATGTCAAATTGAAATATTGTATTATCAAGAATTTTTGCAACATCAGATAAAGTTTTATTCATGTTTCTCCTTATTTATGTTTGTTATCTTTTGATTTTATATCTATAAACGGTTTGCCTTTTTTGTCAAATCGTATAATTTTTTAGGATCTAATATATTAAATTGGTTTTTACTTAGTTGTCATGTTCAATTATTTTCTATTGTCCCTGGTACATTTATTCTACCTTCCGTATTTAATTTTAGCAAATCTTGTACACACAAAATGCATATATTTGATTTTGAATTAATTACAGAAAGCAGCATCTTATCAAACAATTTGTGTATGTCGTTTTCTTCAAAATAATTTTTTGCATTTTGCAATATGTCTTTATCTATTGTGTTAATTCATCCCATTAAAGTGTCATTGTCGTGTGTTCCAACATAAGCGATTGAAGAGGTAGGATAATTATGAGGCAAGTACATTTCACTAGATTTTAGCCTGTTTTGCCCTTTATATATTTCTGGATGATTGGTTTTATTAAAAGCGAATTGTAAGACTTTAATTCCATAAAAGCCAGTGTCAGCAATAAGTTTTTTTAAATTTTGATTTATAAGACCTAAATCTTCAACAAATATAGGCATGTCACTTATATTTTTAAAATTAAGCTCATTTGCTGCTATTTTTCAAAAGCCAAGTCCTGGCCCAGGCTTGTAAACGCCAGTTTTAGGATCCATAGTTTTACCATCAATACAGTAATAACTCTCAAATCCTTTGAAATGGTCAATTCTTATAACATCATAGAGATTGAGAGCGTCTCTTAGACGTGAAATCCATCAATTATAATTAGATGATTTTAGATACTCTCAGTCATAAACAGGGCTTCCTCAAACCTGACCCTTGCTTTTTTTATTATTGCTTTTGTTTGGTGGGCAACCAGAATATGTTTTAAATGTAAAATCTTTGTCAATTTTAAAAATGTGAGGGTTTGTTCATGCATCGCTACTATCTACTGATACATAATAAGCAATATCACCAATTATTTTGACGCCTTGTTTATGTGCATATTCTTTTAACATGTTTCACTGCTTAAAAAAGAAATACTGAAGCATCTTAAAATATTCTACTTCTTTAGAATAGTTCTGGTGAAGTTCCATAAGTGCTTTTTCATTTCTATATTTGAACTTATCTGGTCATTGTTGAATTTTAGTACTCTCTATATTGTTAAATTTTTCTTGTTGTATTTTTTTTATTGTCATAAACAGAGCAAAATCTTCTAATCAGCTATTGTTCTCTTTACAAAAAGAGTTGTAATCACTTGGAGGATTTTCAAAAAATTTAACAAATACTTTATTAAATAAAATGTCTCTGGATTTTGTTATGTTCTTGTAATTTATTTTACAATACTCAGGTGTGTTTAAAATTTTAATGCCACATTCATCTAGGTCATTTTTAGTAATATAGTTATCTTCTATAAGTAAATCTATATCTATAAATTTTACGTTACCAGCACGAGAGCTATAAGTTAGGTAGGGAGAATTGTCAGGACCAGTTTGCTCGATAGGTAAAATTTGCCAATAAGTTTGACCTGCTTTATTTAAAAAATCTATAAATTTATAGGCTGCTTTTCCTAATGATCCAATGCCATATTTGCTCGGAAGAGAAAATATTGGCATTAACACTCCAGATCTTCTATTTTTTAAACTTGACATTCTTCTCCTTAAAATATTAGCAAAAAATCATAACTACTGAAATTGCTTTTGTGCCTGTATGTTATACTTTTAAACAATAAAGAAATGAAGAATTTAAATAATTTAAATAAAAATGAAAGAATAACCATTTTTTTTGTTTTGTTTGGGGTGTTCTTGCTGTTTTGTATATTAGGTTTTTTAATCTTTCAATACAATAAAACAAAAGAAAACATTTTGACTCAACAAGATCTTACTGGCACAGGTGTACAGTTAGAAAATAATTATAAAATTGAGGTATCGGACAAAGAAACTCCAGAAAAAATTCTATATATTCCTAATCTTACCAACATGCTAAATAAAAAATTAGCTATTGGAGTTGAAGCTATTGGCAGAGGCGCTAATTTAAATAAATTAGATAATGTGTCTGGAGTTGGCAATATTACAAAACAATATACTTATGATTTGACAAATGAAAAATCTGGCTCTAAAACTATATCTACTAATGTGATTTTTTATACTGACAATACAGATAACATTTTAAAGATTAGTTTCAAAGGGGATATAACATCGCTTGGATATGCGAATATAAGTTTCAAAGACATTATAAATAACGAGAAAATTGTAGATAAAAGCTTAAAAGAAGCTGGACTTGAAAATATTGAGCATACAAATTCCTTGCCTCTTGATAATACTAAATACACAAGTTATGAAAGCGACGGAACAACCGCAACAATTTTAACTTATAACTTTACTGGTACATCCTATAAAAATGATTCTAAATATACATGGTCAACATCCATTTTATACGACTATACAAAAGCTAACGAAAGTGGAAATTTGGCTGACACTTTACGTAGTATAACAATTACAGCAGAATAAAGCTTTCAAAGAAGCCGTCAATCCTTTAAAATACCAGTTCAGCTCTTAATATATTAAGAAAATTTAATTATTTTTATTATTGAACATTTTTATTTATTTTTTGATTTTATATTGTTAATAAAATTTGTGTAAATTCTTACACGTTCAAGAAATATAAATAAGAATGGGGTCAAAATGAATGCTTTTTTAGAAGAGAGTTTTCTGTCTATTAGCGATAGCACAGCAAAAGCACAAAAAAAACAATGTCGTTAGAGATAGTATTTTAAGAAAAATGCTTATGAACAGAAACAAACTGAGAATATTAATCTCGCCGAATTTTTTTGGAAAAACGTCAGTATGTAGACAATATGCAAGTGTTGTATACAACAACAAAAATGTTATATGATTAGATGCTAGTTCAATAGAATTTATGCGAGATCTTGATAATGGATTAGTTGCCAAATTTATTTTACAGAAAAAACCAAACCTAGTTGTTTTTGACAATTTGTTTGTGGCTGACATAAGAAGAGCTAATCTAATAAAAGAACTTATTGAAAACATATTAAATGAAACAGAAGTTGTTATAAATTTGCATATTGAAAACATGCCTTTAGTACACAAGTTTAAGAATGCTGAAGTTATAGAAACAAAAGACTTTATATTAGATGACAAAGAACTTAACGCCAACGAATTTATCAATCCTGCCGATAAGTATGCGATATTCAAGAATACTATTTCAAGGATTCCAGGAGTATATTTTAATAAAAATCAAAAAATAAAAGTTTTAAGTAATAACGTTAAAGAAATTTTTAAGAAAGTGGGCAAGGACACAATAAGCCTTATTTTTTTGATGACTTTAATTAAAAATGGGAACTTAAATGATATTAGTCAACTGTTTTCAATCAAAGATAAAAATCAAGTCTCTGCAAAACTAAATAGTTATTTAATTTTTTCGATAAATGAAAGCAACAATAAATTCTTTACAGCAGATTTTACAATAAAAGACCTAGTAGGACTGTTTAATTCCTATATAAATGTTTCAGGTGTACTTACAAACAAAAGATTATTAGACAAAATAATTGAACAAATGGTCAGAAATAGCGATTATGCAAGAATTTATGAAATTTGTTCTTTTATTAAAGATGTTAAATTGTTAAGAGTAATTGTAAATAAGTATCTGTTTGATTGTATAAATTATTTGAACTATAAGTATTTTATTGAGCTACTTGATTTGTCC
>CAVGFB010000156.1:0-2507 GCA_963628375.1 Gorillivita sp. (SeqCode) | reverse complement strand
TTTTCTAAAATTTTACCTGTTTCATCAAATTTTAAATAAGCAGAAGATGAAATATTGTCAGCCTTTAAGTCGTTTACATCAGCTGCATTAGCAATAATAGATTTAGCTCCACAAACTCCAACAGAAACAACTAAACATAGAGCAAAAACACTTAAAGTTTTGTTTTTTAATTTGCCTGTTTTGTACAAGTACACTAACAATACAATAAGACCAACTGCAAGAATACCTAAAATTAAAGGCAAAAAATTGAATTCTCCAGTAGAAGTTGACGTACTTGCATCAATTGGAATAGTACTACTATCTCCACCACTAGGAACAACATCACCTCCTCCACCGCTAGATGCAAGTTCTAAGGTAAGCTTTCCTGTAATACTTTCACTTGCTGCAAATGCGTGCACAGGCATCATAACGCCACAACACATAAATGCAAAAATAAAAGCACCTAAGATTTTACCTACATTGTTTTTTATTAATCTCCCAAAATTAGATTTCATAATTCCTCCTTTTTTTAAAATATAAATTTTGGACTCTGCGTATTGTACTCTCTCTCTCTCTCTCTCTATTTTTTTTGAAAATAAAATATTTGAAAATTATTCAAACATGCTGTTGTAATCCTGTTTAAATGTATTATTTGCAAAATAATGACCTTCTTGTAGTTTCACAAGCTCACCATACATTTCAGGATGACGATCTTTATAACTATACAAACCTCAAGTGTTTGTAACCTGATTCTTTTTATTTTCAAGGGCAGGCCATCCAACGTTTGCTATAGCCACACCTTCTGACTCTTCCTCCGGAACTTCTGCCAACACCTCGCCTCGAGCATTCACAATCATAGAATGATGAATAGCACCAGGGTTGCCAGCATTACTTGCAACGATTGTAAGTCCATTACTCATTGCTTCAGATATAAGCATGGACTTCAAAAAACGATACGTACCATCAGTTTCTATGCTTGAGTCTTGAAAATCACGAGGAATACCTGTTGGGATGCATAAAATATCTGCTCCTTTTAAACCATAGATTCGATAGATTTCCTCAAAGAATGAGTCATAGCAAATTGCCATTCCTATGCGGCCTATTTCTGTATCAAATACTGGAAATTCGTGCCCATTGGAATTTATAAGTTGCTCTCCAGCTGGAAGATGTACCTTATCATAGTGACCAATGTATCCTTTAGGACCTACAAGCACAGAAGTATTGTAATAAATGCAAGGGTCAACTTTGCTGCGTCGTGCCATAGCTCAAACAACATATACACCACGCTCTTTTGCTTTTTGTTCAATTTTTTGAGTAAAAGCCCCTTCAGGGACATATTCGGTAGTTTCATACATGTCACGTGCTGCAACATCATCAGCACTTGGTCGAAGAGCGTTATTGTAATCTTTTCGGTCTTCAGGAGAAGAAGCTAATCCATCGCCTGTACCTTCTGGAAATACAATAAGATCACACCCTTCATCTGCAAGTTTATCAACAAATTCACACACACGCTCATCGTTTTCTTTGCCGTCTGGATGTAAGTCGACATCCATTCCAACAGCAGCAATTTTTACATCTTTAGTCTTAGTAAAATTTACTTGCTTATTCATAGTTAAATCCTTTCTCTTAATAATCTAATTAAACTTTCTAATTTATTTACCTAATAGGTTCACAAACTTTGGCATATGTTTGTGGCTCACGGGATTTTAGTACATTAAGACCACAGTTGTCAAAAATTCGTGCCTGCACAAGTTCTTCTTTAATATTGCCTAAATTTGCTACAGCCATTCCCTCACTGAAACCTTCAGTTTCTGCCAGCAACTGACCGTTTGCGTTAAAAATCATAGAATGTGCAAAAGCCCCTGGATTCGCATTGTTAGAAACAACATAATTCACATGATTTGAATAAGAACTAGCTTTGATTTGTGTACGTAAGAAATCAAGCCCTCTGTCATTTTCTGGATCGTTTAAATTAGTAAGTGGAGCAGCTGTTGAAATTACAACAATTTCTGCACCATTTAATGTTATACACCTGTGTGCCTCAGGGAAAGCAAAATCAAAACAAATTAGCATTCCCACTTTTCCAATTGAAGTATCAAAAACTGGATAATCATTACCAGGAGATGCCAAAAGCTGCTCTCCTCCTGGCATATGAACTTTGTGGTATTTACCTACAAAACCCTCAGGACCAACTAAAGCAGATACATTATATAACGTAGGTGGAACAAGTGAGTTGTAGCACTCATATGTATTAAACACAATATAGATGTTACACTCTTTAGCTTTTTGTATCAAAATTTTTGTGTTTTCTTGATCTTCAATTAAACCAGAGTGGTACATCTCTCATTTCTCTTGTTGACTTACAATACCTGTCACTGTTTCTAAATAATCATCTGCATTTTTAGAATCGGTACCAAAAGAACACTCAGGAAAGGCTACTAGTTTGGCACCCTCATCTGATGCTTTATCAATTCATTCAAGCATGCGTGTGACAACATCTTTGCCACTTGGATGATTATCAACATCGA
>CAVGFB010000155.1:0-15083 GCA_963628375.1 Gorillivita sp. (SeqCode) | reverse complement strand
GGCTATTTGTATATATATAAAAAGTAAAGCTATTGGATTTACTGCCATGGCAAAAACTATTGCAGGAACTCTACCTGCAGCACTCCTAGGCGTTGCAGAACCTTTAATATATAGTATGACTCTACCTATGGCAATTTTATTTGTTCCTATTGGACTTGGAGCTGGTTGTGCTGGAATTTTTGTAATTAACTTAAATGTACATGCCCTAAGTTTTGGACCTTCAGGATTGCTAGCTGCATCTATAATGACGCCAGAGTCAATTCTGCCCTTTTTAATGTGTGGAATGCTGTCTATGTTGTTTGGATTTTTGTTCACCTTCCCCTTTATGCCAAACAAAAAACTAAGACTTAACATGGATGCAGTTCAAAATACTGACAATAAACAAAATTCTTTTGATGAACTTGTTAAGAGTTAGTTTATATTTTAATGTAGAATATATGTTGCATAATTTGAAAGGAGGTGACTTGTGAGATTAGCAAATTTTATTTTAGGGATTTTAGCTATATTTACTGGTGCATGGTTTATTTTTAGTCCTGCTTCATATTATTTTGTAACAGCAATAATAATTTCTATATTCTTTGTATTTTGAGGAATTGAAAACCTCGTAACTATAATTACATACAGAAAAGAGTTCTTTGATAAAGAAAAGGGCTCCCCTGTTAAGGCAGTATTTGGAATAATTTTAGGAGTGTTGGCAATTATTCTTGGTTGTTCTTCTGCTTTTACAAGAGCTACTGCAGACGTATTGGTCATATTTGCAGCTGTTGGTTTAATTGTGTTCTTGATTTTTGATTGTGTATTAAACTTTTCTCTATTCTTTGGGGAGAGTCGTGCAAAGGGAATGTGTTTAGTTATGGCAATAGTTGAAATTATTTTGATTGTTGTTCTTAGCTCTTGTTGATTTGCAATTCCAGTTGCAAAAGCAATACTTGTAGGAATTGGAATTATAGCTCTAGGAATTAGGAGTATTGTTGCAGCGTTTTCTAAAGATAAGGTTGTACTAATATTCTAATTTTCTTATTAAAAAAATACAAACTATTAATAAGGCACTTTTTAAAAGTGTCTTATTTTTTAGTAAAATACTTAGAAGTTAAATTTACAAAATAAAATTTGGAGGAGTAATTTACATGGCTGACATTAAAAAGCTTGAACAGGAATTATGGGGAGCAGCAGATGAACTGCGTGCAAATTCAAGACTTACAAGTCAGCAATATTGTATGCCAGTTTTAGGACTAATTTTCTTACGCTATGCTTATGGACGCTTTAAACGTGCCGACGCTGAAATTGAGGAAGAACGAAAAGCAATAACAAGCAGAAAGCCACCAAAGGAACCAGCAGACTATATTGCTAAAGGTGCCATGTTTTTACCTATTGAGGCACGTTATGAATATCTCCTTAATTTACCTGACAACGAAGACATTGGCAAGGCAGCAAATGCTGCCATGCAAAAAATTGCCGAGACCAATCCAACGCTTAAAGGTGTTTTACCAGATACATACACTGAGCTTGGCAACAACCTTCTTCGCGAAGTTCTTCGTATTTTCAACAATCCTGCACTCGATGAAGAAGGTGACGATATAATCGGTCGCATCTATGAATATTTCTTAGGCAAGTTTGCTCCTGCTGTTGCAAGTGACGATGGTATTTTCTTCACACCAAAATCGCTTGTCAAAATGATTATGGGGGTGATTGAGCCAACATGCGGTACAATGTTTGACCCAGCATGTGGTAGCGGAGGAATGTTCGTTTCTGCCAGCGATTATGTTCGCAAATGTAACAAGAACCCAGCTGAGACCATGATGTTTTATGGACAGGAAAAAGTTGATTACAACGCCAAACTTTGTCTTATGAACATTGCAGTACATGGAATGGAGGGTCACATAAAATCAGGTGATATTGCCAACACTTTTTATAACGATGCTCACAACTTAAATGGAAAGTGTGACTATGTTGTTGCAAACCCGCCTTTTAATGTTGATAAAGTAAAAGCAGAATCGGTGGAAAGTGCTGTGCGTTTGCCTTTCGGAATGCCAAGCGTTAACAAAGCAGGCGAGGTAGGCAATGCAAATTACCTATGAATTTCGTACTTCTACAGCTACCTGAATGAAAAAGGACGTGCTGGTTTTGTCATGGCTGCATCTGCAACTGACAGTCAAGGCAAAGACAAAAATATCCGAGAAAAACTCATTAAAACAGGACATGTGGATGCGATTATCAACGTGGCTAATAACTTTTTTTACACAAGATCACTTCCCTGTTCGCTTTGATTTTTTGACAAAGAGAAAAAAGAAGACTCGTTAGGCAAAGTTTTGTTTATTGACGCACGGAATTACTACACTCAAGTTGACAGAGCACTTAACGAGTGGACAAAATGGCAACTTAAGAACTTGAATGCAATTGTGTGACTTTATCGTGGTGAAATTGAAAAATATTCTAAGCTTTTGGAAGAATATGCCAACACTCTTGAAAGCACCAAACCTTTTGCACAACAATTAAGCGAAATTACTGAAGAAGTTAAAGCAAAAAAACTTGAGGCAAAGAAAAAAGTTGATTCTTCTTTTTTGAAAAAAGAAAAAAAGAAAGTCCGAGCTGAATTTGAAGAAAAAATTCAAGCATTAGAAGAAAAATTAATAGTTGCAAAGGAAGCCTGTTGACTCACTGACAAATTTGGCGAAGGGGAATATGCCGATGTTCTTGGACTTTGTAAAATTGCATCCATTAAAGAAATTGAAGAAAAGAACTGGTCGCTCACACCAGGTGCATATGTTGGCGTGCCTCCTGCAGAAGACGACGGAGTTAACTTTCACGCTCGCATGAATGAAATTCAAAATGAACTTCTTAAACTTCAAAAACAATCAAATGAACTAATGAATACTATTTCGAAGAATTTTGAGGAGATGGGATTATGAGGTGGGAAGAAGCGACCCTTCGCAAGTTGGTAAAAATAAAAAACGGCAAAGACCATAAAAAATTGCATGATGGGATATACCCTGTTTACGGAAGCGGAGGCATCATAAGACATGTTGATAAATTTCTATATAATAAAGAAAGTGTTCTGCTGCCAAGGAAAGGAACGCTGAATAATATTCAATTTGCGAATGAGCCTTTTTGGACTGTTGACACTTGCTATTACACGGAAGTTAACACTAACAAAGTAATTCCATATTTTTTATATTCCAGCTTGCAAAGATTCGACATTCTTTCTCTAAACACAGGCGCTGCAGTTCCTAGTATGACATTTGACAAATATTACAGTATCAAAATTGAAGTTCCGCCTTTGGAGACACAACAGAAGATTGTAGAAATCCTCTCCGCCTACGACTCCCTCATTGAAAATAACAACAAGCAAATTAAGCTGTTGGAGGAGGCTGCAAGCAGGCTATACAAAGAATGGTTTGTGAATTTTCGCTTCCCAGGACACCAAAATGTAAAAATTGTTAATGGGGTGCCTGAAGGGTGGAGGGAAGCACCAATATGTGAAATCATCTCTTTTTTGAATGGCTATGCTTTTAAGAGTAAAGAATTTAGTGATGATAGCAAATATAAAATTGCAACAATCAAAAATGTTCAAGATGGGTACTTTAACCCAAATCCTGCAAATGGGATTGATAAAATTCCTGAAAAAATGGCCGCGCATTGCAAGTTGAAGAAAGGCGACATTTTGTTGTCTCTAACTGGAAACGTTGGGCGAGTTTGTATTGTGCATTGTGAAGGTTTTCTTTTAAATCAGCGTGTTGCAAAACTGGAATCAAATTACAAAAGTTTCACTTACTGCTTGTTTAGAAATTCAAATTTTGCCAGACAAATTAAGAACTTAGCAAATGGAACAGCTCAGAAAAATCTTAGTCCAATAAAAGCGGGACAAATAAAATTTGTTAAACCACCAGAGGAACTATTAAATCGTTTTGAGGATGTCTCTTCTCTGTGTTTTCAACATATTCTAATGTTAAAATCGCAAATAGAATTGGCATCTGAAGCTCGCGATCGCTTACTGCCAAAATTGATGAGTAGGGAAATTGAGGTGTAGTCAATGAATCAAGTCAAAACATTTCAAATTCATCTTGATCCTAATCTCATAGAACAGTTTAATGAAACGTTATATAAACAAGAGCATATATCTGAGCAAATTTCATTTGTAGAAAAGGCATTTAAGACAAAAAAATATGGTAACTTACCAGCATGAGATTGCATCTATACCTGCTCCCAAAGAATTCTGAGTGGAATTTACTATTTAAATGCACAAAAATTAGGAAAAATGGAGTATGGGAATGCTTTTGATTTTATAAATTTTATTAACAATGCTGCAGTAGTCCTTGATTGCATAAGAATACTAGCAGATATCTTTGGGGTTGACCTAAGCGTAGAAAATTCAAGAACAGTAATATTTAATAAAACTGGTGAAGACAAAAAAGGAACAGATAAGTCTTACTTTGAGTTTATTCGCTCAATTTGTGCTGTTCACCCTGCAGAAACTAACAGGCATAAAAGGTATCACGGGGAAAATATTGTAACATGCCCATTTTTGTTTTGAACACATACAATACTCACAGGCAGTATATGGAATTATGACATTCATGCTAACACACTTGTTAACAAAAAAAGCACTTGTGACAAAGATATATCAATTCATATTAAACAAGTGTTTGCTTATATCAGGTATCGCTACAGCCTTTTAAACAAGATTTGCATCGGTTTAGAGAAATATCAAGAAAGTAAAATTGAGAAATTTCGCAATACGCCGATTCCTGATAGAGATTGTGGTGAAACTGAGATCGACTTTCTTGGAAGGCTTAGGAGTATTGAAACTGAACGCTATGGCTCAAACAACAATTTTATTTATGACTTTGCAGAAAGAGTTTTAACCTTTAAACCATCTAACTCTACTAACAAAGAGTCAGTTGAACGGTATGCCAATGCTTGGCGTTTTGCAATTTCTTTACAATTAAATGTTTTGAGAGATATGAACCGAGAAGGTCTTGAACATGCAGGTATAGAGAAAGACGAAACCGATTGGATTCTTTTTGAGCAATTGTATTATTGCCACTGCAGTTGTGAAGAACTTTCTGCCTTTGATTATAATCTTGAGAAGCTTGGTTACCTTGACGGAACACATAGAAAAGATGATGCTTTATTGGGGCGCATGAAGTTAAAGGAAATGGACGGTGTACTCGGGAAATTTGTGACTTTTGATTACGACAACGACTCGGATGAAGAACTCTACATTCTTGCTCAGGTTGCGTTATATGAAATATGCCTTCAAAATGAATGTAAAATAAACAAAGCAATTCCTCATGGTAAAAAATATAGAAATCAGATTTAGAAATACCTTAGATAAAATTGAGGTATGAGTTATAATTGATAAAGTCTCCTGTCTATGGGTTTTAAGTAAATGTGTTAAAATATATGCAACGTTAAAACAAGGCAAAACGGAAACATACATATGACAAAAACATCTACCATAAACATGAAAGTAAAAACAAACGTTGGAGATTATGAATCTATTTTTAAAGTTAAAGCTTTCATGCTGTTAGATGCAATTAATGTTTTCTTTTTTAGTCAATGCAGGCCGGGTTATTTCTTTTCGAATTGCGTCTATCGTACTATAATTCAAAAAGCAAAACATAACTTAAAAAGATAAAAGACATCATGGCTGAGATAAAAAAAGTAAAAATTACACTCCTTTAATAACATACTAGAAGGTATTTAATTATGACTAAAAACCATTATTCTGAAAAGGAGACAGTACAAAAACCTGCTTGTGAGTTGCTCAAAAGTATAGGCTGAGATGTTTTTTATTGCTATGATGATGAAATTCTAGGTAAAAACGGTACTCTTGGGCGTGAGAGCTACCGTAATGTTCTTATTAAACGTGAGCTTGAACGTACATTGCTGGAATTAAACGAAGACCTTACCAAAGAAGAATGCAAACAAGCAATTGAAACTCTTGAAGATGTGTTTGTTGGAGATTCTCTCCTGCAAACAAATGAAACAAAATATAAAATGCTTCGTGATGGAATACCTGTAAAGCGCAGGCTTTCAAGTGGTAGAATGCAAAAAGTGCTAGCACAAGTTTTTGACTTTGAACATCCTGAAAACAACCACTTTTTTGTAGCAGAGGAGTTTTGAGTACAGGGATGCTACCACAAACGCCGCCCCGACTTAGTTGGTTTTGTTAACGGTGTTCCTTTATTGTTTGTGGAATTTAAGAATCACAATGTTGATGTTATTCATGCCTATGAAGACAATTACAAAGACTATATTGACACAATCCCTCAAATTTTTTACTTCAATGCTGTTATTATGCTTTCAAATGGGATTGACTCTAAAGTAGGAACTCTGGGCAGTCCTTTTGAATATTTTCACGAATGGAAACGACTTAGCGAAGTTGAACCTGGAAATGTGTCACTTGAGACCATGCTCCGTGGAATTTGTAACAAGAAAAATTTCCTTGACTTATTCAGAAATTTTATATTGTTTGACCACTCAACTTCTCCAGTTGCAAAAATTTTAGCAAGAAATCATCAATTTCTAGGGGTAAATGAAGCGGTCAAAGCGTACTCAGCACGAAAATTAAAAAATGGTAAACTTGGTGTTTTTTGGCATACGCAAGGTTCTGGAAAAAGTTATTCAATGGTGTTTTTAGCTGAAAAAATCAAACGAACTATGTTAGGTTCTCCAACATTTTTAATACTCACCGACCGTGATGAGCTTGACAAACAAATTGCAGAGACTTTTGAAAATTGTGGATGTTTAGCAGGCGTCTCTAAATCTAGGTGCATGACAAAAAGCGGAGAAGATTTGATACAAAAATTAAAAAACAACCAAAGCTATATTTTTTCCCTCATTCAAAAGTTTAACAAAACAATTATTAAACCAATCCACACAGATCATGACATAATCGTTTTTTCGGACGAGGCACACAGGTCAAACAATGGTATTTTTGCTGAAAATATGATGAAGTTATTGCCAAAAGCTTCACGTTTTGGGTTCACTGGAACGCCAATTTTAGATTATGACAACTTGACAAAACGTACATTTGGCGATTACATTTCTGTTTATGACTTCAAACGTGCTGTTGAAGATGGTGCTACCGTACCTCTTTTCTATGAAAATCGCTCTGAAAAACTGTCAATAGATAATCCCATAATCAATGAAGAATTGTTGGCTGCTGTTGAGGCAGAAGATTTGGATGAAAATCAAACAGAAAAAATTGAAAAGCAGATTGGTAGGGGTATTCATGTTTTAATGTCGGAGAAACGCCTACGTGCCATCGCACGCGACTTCGTTTCACATTACACTGGGATCTGGGAAACAGGCAAAGCTATGTTCATTTGCGTTAACAAAGTGACTTGTGTGATGATGTATAACTATGTACAAGAATACTGGAATAAAGTTCTTGAAAATAAAAGATCGAAATTAAATAAATTAACCCAGCAAGAACAGCTTGAACTTTCTCGCAAAATTAAGTGGATGGAAGAAACAAATATGGCAGTTGTCGTGAGTCAAGAACAAAATGAAGTCGACCGCTTTCGTAAATGAGGCTTAAATATAATTCCTCATCGAGAAAAAATGGAAAAGCTGAATTTAGAGAAGAATTTTAAAAATCCTGACAATCCTTTTCGTATTGTGTTTGTTTGTGCAATGTGGCTCACTGGTTTTGATGTTAAACCGCTTTCTGTAATGTATTTTGACAAACCACTCAAAGCCCACAGCTTGATGCAGGCAATCGCTCGTGCAAATCGCGTTAGTGACGGAAAAAGCAATGGCTTGATTGTTGATTATGTTGGAATTGTTAAAGAACTTAGAGCGGCATTAGCTGCCTACATTGTAGGTGAACATAAAACCACTGACCCTGTTATAGACAAAGAAAAACTGTATCTTCAAATTAAAGAGTTAACTGACATAATTGTTAACTTTATGAGTAATAAAGGTTATGAAATAGAAAGACTTCTTGAAGCTAAAGATTTTAACAAAATTGAAGAGATTAAAAATGCCTCAGATATTATGGCACAAACAGATGAAACAAAAAAACGTTTTAATGCCATGTGTCGAGAACTCTTTCATATGTATAAATTTATTATACCAACAGAAATTGGAAAGGAAAACTCAGCCATAATAACTGCTGTGCGCGCTGTTTTTAACCATTTAAACAAGCAACAAGCACAGGCTGACTCAACTGAGTTGATGGTGAGTTTACAAAAAATCGTCGACAGACACATTGATATAAAGAAATCCATTAATGCGTCAAAAGAGGAAACTCACTTTGACATCAGCAACATTGACTTTAACAGACTTTCACAAGAATTTGCTAAAAACAAGCACAAACACTTGTTCATTGATAATTTGCGTTATGAGATAGAGGAGCATCTTAGTGTTGCGTTAAAAAATAACCCTCGCCGTATCGACTTTTATAAACGTTACGAAAAAATCATTGAAACCTATAACTCAGAGCAAGACAAAGTAACAATTGAAAAAACTTTTAATGATTTGATGCAGCTTTCAAAGGATTTAGATGAAAAACAAAAAGAATGGATTCGTGAAGGCTTTGATAATCAGCAACAGATGACTGTATTCGAGATGCTTTTTAAAGAAACACTTACGTCTAGCGAAATTAAGCAGGTCAAGAAAGTCGCCATCAGCTTAGTTGAAACTATCAATGAACGTATAAGCCAAATGGTACATTGAACTGAAAAAGAAGAAACAAAGAGTCAAATTAAAGTGGACATCCGAGATGCTGTTTATAAGCTTCCAGAGAGCAACTATCCAAATAGCGATTTATTGAATTACAGCGAAGAAATTTTCAACTATTTTTTTTCACTCGACTTAGCAGCGTAAGTTTTCCGGTTAAATAACACAGATGGCACTTTGCCTGTACACATAGATCATTTTTAAGAGTGCTACGTTTTAAGAATTTGTTACTAGACAAACTCAATTAAGCAATGCAGGACTTACCGTTTAATATACACGAACAGAACAATTTGCTAGAGATAACCTGCACAAAACATTTCTGAGCATTAGTTGAGCAATTTTACCCAAACTGAAAAGAAACAAAAAAATTACTTAATGAAATGCCACTTGATTATTATAAGTCCTACTAAAAATGAATATTTATAATATTTTTAAACACGTTAATCAAACATTTAAAAAAATCCCCAAACATTTAAACGTTCAGGGATTTTTTATTAGTAAAACAATTCAAAAATTATTACTTTTTAGAGTGCGTAATAATCTTCCCCATGCGTTTTAGCTGATAAGGAATAATCTTTTTAAACTTATCTTCTGCTTTTGACATATTTGTACACTCAGGACGAGTTCTATGTAGCTTAATTGCGTCAAACTCACACTTTGTAGTACAAACTCCACACCCTATACATTTATTTTCATCCACTACAGAAGCCCCACATTTAAGACACCTTAAAGCTTCTTTTTTAACCTGACTTTCTGTTAGAGGCAAGCGTGGATCTTTAAATGAAGTTTTTTTATCAATTGATGCATCATAGTTTATATTACACCTTTTATAACTATCATAACCAGCTAGCAAAACATCTTGCTTATCAAGTTCAATAAAATCCCTTTTATTTCTACCAATTTTAAGTGATGCTCCAGGGCGAGTATATCTATGTAGACTTTCTGCTGCACACTTTCCTGCTTCAATTGCGTCAATTGCAAACTTAGGTCCTGAGTATACATCCCCTCCCACAAATATATCATCAACACTTGTTTGATATGTTAACTTATCTGCAACAGGGTAATTACCATGTCAAAACTCTACATCCTCGTCTTTTAGTAAATCCCCTCATTCTATCTTCTGACCAGTAGCAAAAATAACATGATTGCACTCAAGTTCAAATGTATTTGTTTCATCATACATAGGATTAAATTTATTATCTTTATCAAGCACACTTAAACATTTTTTAAATTTAATGCTACTTACCTCGCCATTTTGAGATTTTTCAATATTGATAGGGCCTCAACCACATTTAATATCAACTCCCATATCAACAGCCTCTTTAATTTCATCTTTACTAGCTAGCATTTTATCTTTCTCTTCTAAGCATACAACAGAAACACTGCTAGCTCCAAACTTAGATGCAGTTATAGCACAATCCATTGCTACATTACCACCACCAATTACAACAACTTTTCCGTTCAATTTTTGATCTTTATTTTGTATTGCATCATGTAAAAATGAAACAGCTACATCAACACCTTTTGCATCAGTACCTTTAATTTGAGGAATACTTCCACCTTGGCAGCCAATAGCAATATAAAACGCCTTGTAGCCTTGTTTACGAAGATAATCTAGTGTTATATCACGCCCAACTTCAGTGTTGCAAACAATATCAACCCCAAGCTCTTTAATTACATCAATCTCAGCTTGAACTACATCCTTTTCAAGTTTAAAGCTTGGTATACCATATGTAAGCATGCCTCCTGGACGTTCATTCTTTTCAAAAACAGTTGGTTTATATCCCTTACAAGCCAAGTAATATGCACATGTTAATCCAGCAGGACCTGCTCCTATAATTGCAATTTTTGTGTCTCAGTTTTTAAGTCTATTTGATGCAATTATCACTTTAGGAATATACCTTGTTTTTGCATCTAAGTCTTGTTGTGCTATAAACTTCTTAATCTCGTCAATTGCAACAGGACTGTCAATATTACCTCGTGTGCAAGCATCCTCACACCTTTTATTACATACTCGACCACACACAGCAGGAAACGGATTGTCTTTTTTGATAAGTGCTAGAGCATCAATATATTTACCCTCACGTGCTTTAGCAATATAACCCTGTACAGCTATATGGGCAGGACATGCCACCTTACAAGGAGATGTACCTGAGTCATAGCAGTTTTTTCTGTTATTATCACGATAGTCTTCATCGTACCTATCACGACCTCATTTGTGATTGTCTGGAAGGTCAACTTTAGGATATTCTATTTCACTACCATCCTTATGGCATAACTTTTGACCAAGTTTAACAGCTCCTGCAGGGCAAGTCTCTACACACTTTCCACATGCAACACACTTGTCTCCCTCAACTCTTGCAGTATATGATGATCTTGACATATTAGGTGTATTAAACAGCTGGGACGTTCTTAGAGCATTACAGATATTTACATTACAATTACAAATTCCAAATATTTTGTTTTCTCCATCTATGTTTGTAATTTGGTGAACAAAGCCATTATCTTCTGCTTTTTTTAGAATTCTAATAGCTTCATCATATGTAATATCATGACCCTTTCCAGTTTCCCTGCAATAATCAGCAAAATCACCAACTCCTATGCATCAATTCATCTCATCATCTCCGCAACCCTCATTAAGTGCTGCACGAGACACTCTGCAAGAACATTGCCCTACACCAATATGGCCTTCGTATTTTTTAAGCCAGTATGAGAGCTGCTCTAAATCAACTTTTTTATTCTCCATCTCAATAGCTTTTTCAACAGGTATTACATGCATGCCAATACCCGCTCCTCCTGGAGGTACCATCTGAGTAATTCCTTCTAGTGGAGTGTATGTCATTCTTTCAAAAAAAGATGCCAGAGCAGGATGATTTTTTAATCTTTCATTAGAAGGCACACCTGGAGTTTTCTCCTCCATGTTAAAAAGCTCAGCAGACCCAGGTACAAACATAGGCAAAACATATCTACGCTCACTTTGAGGGGAGGTTCTACCATTATGATCATAGTGGTTTCCATAATCATATTCTAAAAGACCAATATAGCTCATCTCATCAAGTAGCTTTTTAAACTCATCTTCCCTATCCTTATATTCTGGGCACAAATCTAAAAGTTGACTGTATGTATAGTGGTGTCTTAGCTTCATCTTTAGTGCAATATCTGCCATATCATCAGTCACAATTTCTGCAAGTCCTCAATATTCAGGATCATCAGAGGTTATCTTTACTTTATGTTTTACAACATCTGTAATTTTTTTGCCCAGTTTAAGAATTTTTTTACTAGGTTTTGCATCTCCCATTTTGGGTGGTTTAATATAAGTTGACATTTCTGGCATAAGTTATCTCCTTTATAAAATTTTTATAGTTTATTTTTAAAGTGAAGCTTTTTTAATTCTTCAACTTCACTACATACACTAGATAAGTTACAACTATCACAATCCATAATAATACGTTTTGAAATATGGTCTATTGTTGAAGTTATATTATTTATCATATCATTTAGGGTTTTGAGCTTGTCAAAATCAAATTGTGTGTCAGTTATATAAATTACTCAAACTGCATCTACTCACTTATTTTTATGATGTGTATTTATGGAATGTGCTCCAACGTCACTAAATGAAATTCCTTGAGCTTTAGCATCCAAGCTTACTCTTACAGTTTCTGTATTTAAGATGGGGGACACTCTTGTCATAAAGCCATCTAAAGTTATGTGATACTTTACGTATTCTATCTGTTTTACAAAATTAAAAAGATCATCACTAGACTCTAGATTGTCTTTATTAACTTTTATCAATGTAATTCTACTGTAGTCTACATCGCTATTTATTTCACTCAAATCAGGCCCTATAAGAGATATCCTATCACAAGACACTAAATTAGAATCTTTTGTAATAGCAGTTGAGCACCCGCTATATTTAAAATTGCCTCCTAATTCATATGCCATATCAGACTTAAAAACTAAATTGTTTTTTTTAATTGGTCACGTGCTAGATAATTTTAAGTTTTTTACTTGAAAGTTATTAATCAAATTTATAACTTTCAGAATTGTATCGTCATATAGCTTCATAAACTAAATTTAAATTTTCCTATTTGATTTGCGTTTATTATAATGCTTAATTAACAGTGGTTGAATTTTAGAGGTAAGCTTCATATCAAGATTAAAAAAATAAACAATAAATGTAATTACAAAAAACAAAACAACAATAATTCCTAGAATCATTAGTATATTTAAAAATATTTCCATAGATTACTCCTATTTATTTTGCATATGAGATTTTTGACGTGCAAATTCAGCTGCCCCTATAGCACCGATTAATTGAGGATCAACTGGCAAGTCGATTACATTTAGTTTAAGCACCTGCTCAATAGCAGCTTTTAACCCATCATTTTTAGCACAGCCTCCAGTAAGAGTGATATCAGTTGTAGCTCCTGCCTTTTTCGACATTACAAAGCACCTTTTAGCTACAGACAACTCGATTCCAGCAGCAATTTCATCCATTGGCTTTCCTTCGCCCACAAGTGAAATTACCTCAGATTCAGCAAAAACTGTACATTGAGCTGTAATAGGTATGATGTTTTTTGCTTTTAAAGACAGCTTAGAAAATTCAGATAAGTCCATTTCAAACGCACGTGCCATAGCTTCAAAAAATCTTCCTGTACCCGCAGCACACTTATCATTCATGGCAAAATTTATAACGGTTCCATCACTGTCAACAGATATTCCTTTTACATCTTGTCCGCCAATATCAATAATTGCTTTTACATTTGGATCAACAACATGTACTCCCATAGCATGACAGCTAATTTCAGAGATATTTTCATCTGCAAATGGAACTTTGTTTCTACCATATCCTGTTCCTACAAGGTATTCTAGATCTTTAGCATCGTTTAGAAGATCAACTTTTTTAATTGCAGCAGAAAGTGCATCTTCTGCAGACAAAACTGGGTTTATTCTGCTTTTTAAAGTCACATCAGATACGATATTTTTATCTTCATCTATAATTACACATTTAGTATAAGTGGATCCACTGTCACATCCTCCAAAATATTTCATATTTCTCCTAACTGTTAATATTTTTTATCAAAGATTAGTGTCATCAATATCCTCTAGCGTTGGATCTAGAGGCTCTTCTCTAAAAACTGATCTCATATATCGATTTACATCTTGGCGCAAGTTCTTACGAGGAACAACACGAGAGTCATATAAGTCATGATTAACTCAAATTAAATGAATCCCATGCTCCCTTGCTTGAGTTTCAAACATTCCATGAACACCAGTTAAAGCCTTACATGACATATGTTCTCACAAGATAACAACATCAGCTCGATACTGCTCACAAAACTCTCATAGAGCATCAAGTAATACCTCATACCCCCCATGAGTGCGATTTCTCATTATCATGTTTTCATACTGGTGTGCCATATCATAATAAGCTTGATTTTTATCTGTTTCAGAAATGGGAGTTAGAGACACCATAGTTAGCATGTCAAACATAGGAAGAATGCCTCAACAATTTAAAAGTCACGCCAAAAAGTCCGTATAGAACTGTGATTGAACGCCTCATATAACAGCCCTATGTCTGTATTCACGAGCAAGCATATTTTTATTGTGATAAGCTTGTTTAGCAATGGATGTTATTTTTGTATCAAGTTTTGCAAACTCTGGAACTTTGCCTGCTATTGCCATATATTCTGTTTCACGATATAACAATATATTATTACCAACCACCTGAGGATAGTCAGTTTTTGTAATTTCTAATCACTCACTACACTCACTAGCTCCTATATTTATCCTTTTAGCACATTGAAAATAATAGTCTCAATCAAACGTTTCTCCAGTTTGGTCTTCAATAAATTTAATAGCATTTTTTACTTCTTGAACTGCATAATCCTGAACACCCTTTTCAGTATGACGAAGTGGAGTTGCAAGTTGATGAACTTTTATACCATGACGCTCAAGCGCTCTTGATATTATTCCGTTTCCCATAAGGGAGCCATCACATGTGGTATTGCACTGAACCGCACACTTGCCAAACACAGGCATGTCTTCATCAACAGCAATCCCGGCCTCTGCTGCAGGCATAGGACACACATCCCCAGGTAAACCCATCTCTTGCATAATATCAAGATAATGAACCATTGATTGACCTTGAAGCAAAACACAAACATAACATGATGCAGTCTCTCAAGAAAGCCCCTCTAAATTAGGAAACCCACACATAATATTTGTCATCTCATTTTCATCTAGTAAAACTACATGTTTTGACTTTTCAGGAGAGGCACCTAAATTCTGATCATAAGAAAATATTTTAGTTAAAAGCTTAGCTACATCATCTGCTACCAAGTCATACTCTTCTCTACAAATTCTTAAAGCTGGACCTCTAAGCCCCATTGAGT
>CAVGFB010000154.1:0-8521 GCA_963628375.1 Gorillivita sp. (SeqCode) | reverse complement strand
TCCCGATAGAGTATTAAAGTATTTTCTTGAACGTGGACAGATTTCAGAAGTTTTCATACATAATATGGAGCTTCAAAGCATAGAAAGAAATGATAACTTGAAGAAGTCTAATATACAAAAAGATAAAGTTAAATCAAATACAACTAAAAAAAATATAGGCATTGTTGCTGTTGCTTGTGGTCAAGGCAATATAGATAATTTATACAATCTTGGTGTTGATGTTGTCATAAGCGGTGGTCAGACCATGAATCCATCAATAAAGGATTTAAGTGATGCTGCAAAACAAACTAATGCTGAAAATGTAATTTTTCTTCCCAATAATAAAAATATTATTCTAGCTGCAAAATCTGCTGGACCTGTTTGCGGTTGTAATTCATATGTTGTTCAAACCAAAAATATACCTAGTGCAATTACCGCTATGATAAATTTTGATCCTTCACTGGATTTTGAGACAAACTGTAGGAATTTAAATAGTGCTATAGATGATGTTTTGTGTGGTGAAATTACAAAAGCAATTAAAGATTCAAAAGATAAATTTGGACAAAACATAAAAAAAGATGATTTTATAGGCATATTTAATGATGAGATATATACAAGTGATAAATCAATCTTGAGTGCTTTTAAAAATTTGATTAAAAATTTTGAATTGGAAAATGCTGATGTCTTAACTATTATCAGAGGTGAAGATATTACTGAAGATGAGCTATCGGTTTTAGTTAAGTCTATTGAGCATGAATATCCAAACATTGAAGTCGATACAATATGAGGTGGTCAGCCTCTCTATCCAATAATCTTTTCTGTTGAATAGTAATAAAATTTTAAATTTAACTTCTGGTTTAGAATCTCTAGAGTACATTACTCACACTCAAGTTGAAAGTTTTTATAAACTTGGGGTATCTAGCATATATGATTTAATTTCATATTATCCAAAACAGTATATTGATCTTAAAGATGTTGTAGACATACAAAATGCTGTTCTTAATTATCGCTGGACAATATTGGGGGACATATACGATATTAAAATCAAAGCTATAAAGTCACATCAAAATATAATTGAAGTTTCAATAATTGATAATACTTCCATTTTAATCGCTACATTTTTTGACGCTGATTATTTTCTTGAAAACTATAAAAAAAATAATAGAGTAGTTTTGTGCGGAAAAGTAGAATTTAATTTTGGATTTAAAAGAATGATAAACCCTCAAATCTATCAGCTAGAAGATCGTCATGTCTCTAAGGACAAGCACTCAATGTTGCCTGTATATAAGTCTCTTGCAAGTTTAACATCATCAAAGATACAAAACATAATTTTTAAAACATTAGGCCTATTAGATAAGGAGCTACATGTATTACCTAAAAAATTAATAACTAGATATAAATTATTAGATTTTGTAAGTTCTTTAAAATGTATTCATTTTCCTAAAAGCATTGAAGATGTAAAACAAGCAAAAAGAACATTGAAGTTTATTGAAGTGTTGTTATGAGAGTTAGATTTTATTTCGAAAAGTAAAGTAAATAGCTGTGACAATAAAGTTGATTTTATTATTAATAATTATCATAAATCTAAAATTAATAAGCAAAATAAAAAAACATGTACTGTTTTAGATAAATCTCAAAATTGCAAAGTATATGATTGTTTATATGAATATCTCGAAAGAGGCAAGCAGATTATCATATATTGTCCACTTAATGGATTAAGTACGCGTGTTAGGGATGAAATTTATTTAAAACATTTTACTTGTTTAAAAGACTTAAATCTTGATGATGATAAGCTTTTATACTACGGTGGTTTATATAGGATATCTATTGATAATGATGAAGATTGAAATAATATCCGTAATGATAAATTTTACTCGTATCTAAATTTTTTAAAGAACAAAACTTTTCAAAATTATACGGTTGAGCTTTTAAGCAATAATATTCCAATAAAAAATGAACAAAAAGTTATGCACGATTTTAATGCAGGCAATATTGACATATTAGTCACAACAAAGTTAATTTATGGTGATTTATTTAAAGGTGATATTGCTTGTATAATAGTTAATGATGCGGATCGTTTCGGTCTTGCTCAGTTATATAAATTACAAAAAAGTTATGATCATATACAAATAAAGACTTTTTTATTAAGTAATTCTAAAAATAAAGATAGTATATCAAGGTTAGAGTATTTAAATAAATGTAACACTTTGGGAGATGCTTATTTACAAGATATTAGATTTAGAGGAGCTGGAGAGGTAATGTTATATAAGAATTTAGCATCACTAAAACTAATTGATTTTAATACTGATACAAATATAATTACTTGTGCAAAAAAAGAAGCAATTAATTTAATAAATGAAGATCCAAAATTAACTAAATGCGAAAATAAGCAATTAAAGTTACTAATGTCTATATTAAATATTTCAAAATAAATTAATTTATGAGAGTTATATCTGGTTTATATAAAGGTAGAAAATTAAAATCCTCAAAAGGATATAAAACTCGTCCTACAACAGACAGGGTAAAAGAAGGGATGTTTTCAAGCTTGATTAGTATAGAGCAAAGTTTTAGTAATATGAATATTCTTGATATGTATGCAGGTTCTGGAGCACTTGGTATTGAAGCGTTGTCGCGTGGTGCTAAATTTTGCACTTTTTTTGATATCTCAAAAATTGCTCTTAACAATGTAAGCTACAATCTAAATTCTCTAAACATTAGTAAAAATTCATATATTTTGCATTGTTGTAATATAGATAATATTAGGGATTGAAGCTTATATATAAATGACAAGCTAGATGTAGTTTTTCTTGACCCTCCATATGCTACTAGTGCTTATACTTTACAACAAAATCTAGAAAACTTAAAACCTCATTTAAATAGGGACGCGATAATTGTATATGAACATGATAAGTTAAATTCATGTTTAAACGAAGCAAGTTATAACATTGTAAGTAAAAAAACTTACGGACAGACTATAATTGATTTTTATGAAGTGAAATAAAAGGGTAACTATATGAAAACTGCAATAATACCAGGGACGTTTGATCCTATAACATTAGGGCATTTGCATTTAATTTCAAAAGCAAGTAACATGTGTGATAGTTTAATTATAGCTGTGGCCAACTCTACTCCTAAAAATCCTTTATTTACCTTAGAAGAACGAATGAAAATGGTTAAGGACTCTGTTAAAAAGTTTGGTAATGTTAAAGTTTTATCTTATAATGGGTTGCTTGTAGATTTTGCAAAAGAAGTTAAAGCTAACATTTTAATTAGGGGTCTTAGGGGAGTTTCTGATTTTGAATATGAGTTTAATATGGCAATATTAAACAATAGATTAGATAAAAATATAGAAACTGTTTTTATTTTGTCTAACACAGACTTTGTTCACTTATCTTCTACTCAGGTTAGAGAACTTTGTTTTTATGGAGGAGATGTTAAACAATTTGTGCCAAATAATGTTTATAAAGAAATTATAAAAAAATTTGAAAAAAAATAATTCTATGTTAGAATTTATATTGGTTCGTAAGCATTAATTCTAGAAAGGAATCGACATGGATGAAACAGGAGTATTAGGGCTTTTAGAAGAATTATCGATATTAATAGAAGAAGCAAAACCAGTGTTTGGAAAGTCTAATATGAGACAAGTTGAAGCTGAGACTGTTTTGGATATAATTGATGAGATAAGAGAGGTTTTTCCTGGGGAGTTTTCTCAAGCACGCCAAATTGTCAGAGAAAGGCAATCTCTTTTGGACGATGCCGAGCAAGAAGCTAATCGTATGATTGAGGACGCTTCAAATCAAGCCAAGACCATTGCAAGTGAACAAGAAATTGTTAGATTGTCTCAACAACAAGCTGATCAAATAATGGCAGATGCTCGCGAGCTTGAGCGTCAAACCCGTGCAGGGGCAGAAGATTATGCTGATGAAGTTTTTGGTCATGTTGAACAAAGCCTAGATTCGCTACTAAATAATGTTCGACGTTGCAGGGATCGCTTAAATTCAAACTCGTTGGATCAATAATTATTACTTTAAATTTTTAAAGATTTTTTATGACCCCAAATTCATGGGGTTTTTTATTTGTAAGGTAAATTTATAAAAATGAACAAAGAATTAATTATTAATATAGACAATGAACTTTTTGAGACTGGTTCTAAAAAAGATTATTCTGGAGAGGTTTTAATAGATTCTTTTTCAACTAAATATGATGAGTATGTGTGTTTAAATCCTACAACATATAATTTAACTCTTACAAACACAGGGGATAGTTATTTTTTATCAGGAAGTGCAAAAGTTGATGTTCAAACAAAATGTTCAAGATGTCTTGAGTTTTTTAAATTTCAGCTTAACACAAATATTGAAAATTTATTTATTACTCAAAGTATGGTGAACAAAAAGGAACCTTTTGACAGTTTAGATGTGCACATAATTGATAATAAGATAAATGCAAAAAAAATAATTGTTTCCAATTTTTTACTTGAAGTTCCAATTATGCCGATTTGTAATGACGATTGTAGAGGACTTTGCCAATATTGTGGTTGCAATTTAAATAAAGTTAAATGTAGATGTGAAGAAGATCGTAAAATTACTAACAGTCAATTTGCCGAGCTAAAAAATTATAAATTTGAAGGTTAAAGAATAAAAATGTATAATCATTCACAAATAAAACCTGGTTTTGTATTTAAAGAATTTATTAAGTATTATAAACCGTATAAAAGTATTTTTTTTGCTGATGCAATATGTGCTCTTATTTTAACAGGTATAGATGTTGCATTTCCTCAGATTTTAAGATTTTTTACGTCTAATTTTTTTTATAGACCTGCTGGTGAAATTCTTGCTTCTTTGGGTTATATATTTATTGGACTTTTCGTTTTATATGTAATTAGGACGCTATGTCAATTTTATATAACACGATGAGGTCATTACATGGGCACATATATGGAAGCAGATATGCGCCATGATTTATTCTATAAGTATCAACACCTATCATTTAGTTATTTTGACTTAAACAGTTCTGGGGACATGTTAAGTAGAATAGTTAATGATTTACATGATATTGGAGAGCTAGCTCATCATGGACCTGAAAATTTATTAATTTTTACATTAAAAGTAGTTGGCTCGTTTATCTTAATGTTTATGATGAATGTCCCATTGAGCATAATTATGTTAATAACCACAGTAATTATGACTTCTTATGCAATTTATATAAATTATAAAAAAAGAGTTGTTTTTAGAAAGGACAGAGAGAGAACAAGTGATATTAATACGCAAATTCAAGAAAGTCTAGGAGGCATTAAAACTGTTAAATCTTTTGGAAATGAAAATTCTGAAATAAAAAAGTTTAAAAAAATTAATAAAAAATTTGTTGATGTAAAAAAACAAAGTTATAAATTCATCTCTCAATTTAATGCTGCAAATAGCATGTTTACAGGTGTTTTATATACTGTTACAATTGTCTTTGGAGGATATTTAGTAGCTTATGGGATGATGCAAATTAATGAACTTGCTATATTTGCTATATATATCGGAATTTTTGTTAATCCAATAGAGCTTCTAATTAACTTTACAGAAACATTTCAGCAAGGATATGCTGGGTTTAGACGTTTTGTTGAGATTATGCAGACAAAGCCAGACGTTGTAGATAAAGACGGCGCAATTGACTTTCCAAGAAAGAGTAAAACTGATATCAAGTTCGAAAACGTCTCTTTTAATTATAAAAAATCTAAAAGACTTTTAACTTCTAGGCATCATACAATTGAGAATTTGAATTTAAAAATTGAAGACGGGCAAAAGATTGCTCTTTTTGGTCCTTCTGGAGAGGGAAAATCTACTATATGTTCTCTATTGTGTAGATTTTATGATGTTGATGAGGGAAGCATTAAAATTAATGATCATGATATTAGAGACATTAAATTATCTTCCCTAAGAGAGCTTATAGGAGCAGTTTCACAGGATATTTTTATATTTAATGGCACTATTAGGGATAATATTTCTTACGCGAAAAGAGATGCTGAAATTGGGGATATCATAATTGCAGCTAAATCTGCATATATTCATGATTTTATAATGACTCTACCTTATGGCTATGATACTAAAGTTGGAGAACGAGGAACAATGTTATCAGGTGGGCAAAAACAAAGAATTGCAATAGCTCGACTTTTCTTGCGTAACCCTAGAATTATTTTACTTGATGAAGCAACATCTGCCCTAGATAATAAAACTGAAGCTCAAATTCAAGAATCTTTATCACGTCTAACAAAAAATAAAACTACTATTACTATTGCTCATAGGTTATCTACTATAAAAAACGTAGATAAAATTGCTATTGTAAACCAAGGTCGGATTGTAGAATTTGGTACACATGATGAACTTATTAAAAATGAAGGAATATATAAGAAATTTTATGATTTACAATTTAGTATTTAGTTAACTTATGACAGATTTAGATCTAAATAATAAAGAAGCAAAAGAAAGAATAGATAAACTCAGAGAAGAAATTAATCATAATAGTTATCTTTATTACGCTAAAGACCAACCTGTTATAAGTGATTATCTTTATGATTCTTTAATGAGAGAATTGCTAACACTTGAAAGTAAATTCCCTGAATTTAGAGACGTCTCTAGTCCAACTATGAGAGTTGGCGGGTATATTAGCAGTCAGTTTAGTCCAGTTAAACATGCAAAGAAAATGTATTCATTAGATAATGCGATGAATATAGAGGAGCTGTCTTCATGAATCGATAAAATCACCTCTACTTTTGGAAAATTTGTTGAGCTTATATGTGAACTTAAAATTGATGGAAGCTCAATTGCACTTACTTATAGTAATTTATTTTTGGTACGTGGAGCTACTAGGGGAGATGGTATTACAGGAGAGGATGTAAGTGCAAATATAAGATGTGTTTCAGATATTCCATTAAAGTTAAATTCAAAAGCTTTTTTAAATAATAATCAAACAAATGTTGATATTGAACTTAGAGGCGAGATTTATATGCCACGTTCAAGTTTTGAGTATTTAAATAAGTCTGCTTATGAATGAGAGATAAAAAAGGCACAAGATAATAATACACCTTTAAGTAAAAAACCAAGATTTGCAAATCCTAGAAACGCTGCTGCTGGATCCCTTAGACAAAAAGATCCTAATATTACAAAAAACAGGGATCTCTCTACTTTTATTTATGCTACTTCAGATGTTGATACAATAAATTTAAGTGGTGCTAGACTTAATAATAAGATAATTGAAACACAATCTGAGCTTTTAAAATGACTTAATTTGTGCGGCTTTCATGTTAATCCTGATATTAAAGTATGTAAAAATAAAAACGATGTTTTAGATTTCTGTAAAAGAGCAATAGATCTTCGCCAAGAATTGCCTTATGACATTGATGGTGTTGTTGTTAAAGTAAATTCGTTTAAACTACAAGAAAAATTAGGTAACACCACAAAAGCTCCTAAGTGAGCAATTGCTTTTAAATTCCCACCAGAAGAAAAGACAACAGAGATTTTAGATATTACTGTTCAAGTTGGACGTACTGGTGTTTTAACTCCAGTAGCCGAGCTTAAACCTGTTGAGATAGCAGGAAGTATTGTCAGTCGTGCTACGCTTCATAATATTGATGAGATCAATAGAAAAGATATACGTGTGGGGGATCTTGTAGTTGTACGTAAAGCAGGAGATGTTATACCGGAAGTTGTGAGCTCTGTTAAATCTTGTAGACCTAAATGTTCAAGTAGATGAAGTATGCCTCGTTTTTGCCCTGTATGTGGAAGTGATGTAAAACAGGATAAAGATGGTGTGGCAATTAGATGCATATCCGCTAAATGTCCTGCTCAAACACGACAGAGAATTTATCATTGAGCGTCTAGGGCATGCCTTGATATTGACGGACTAGGGAGTGAGATTATAAATTGTTTATGTGAGAGAGGTCTTGTTAGCGATGTGGGGGACATATACACTTTAGATGAAGATGATATTGCAAGACTATCAAGAGGTCGTAAAAATAAATTAGGGGAAGACATCACAGTGGGTCATGTAGTAGCCAAAAAATTAATTTTGGCTATTAATAATAGTAAAAAATCATCTTTTGTACGCGTTTTACATGGTCTGGGTATAAAAGACGTTGGTGCTAATTGCTCACAGCTTTTGGTTGATACATACCCAAGTATTGATCTTTTAATAAACGCAAGTTTTGAAGATCTCTCTGCAATTGAAGGCATAGGGCCTAAAATTGCTAATAACGTTATTGAATTTTTTAATAATTCTGAAAATAAATTATTAATTCAAAGACTAATCAATAGTGGTGTTAACATGGATGATACTAGCATTGCTGCATCAAAAGCACAAGGAGATTTGCCACTTTTAAATAAGGTCTTTGTTATAACAGGAACACTTGTTGATAGTGGAATGTCAAGGTCTGATGCCAAAGAGAAATTAATAAATCTTGGAGCTAAGGTTACAAGTAGCATATCAAAAAATACTGATTATTTAATTGCTGGACAAAATGCAGGGTCAAAACTGACAAAAGCAAAAGACATCGGTATTGAAG
>CAVGFB010000153.1:0-5079 GCA_963628375.1 Gorillivita sp. (SeqCode) | reverse complement strand
CATGTCTTACTAATAGTTCTGATGATTGGAATATGACATGATATAGCGAAGATGGTGTTGAATGTCCACAGTGTACAATACCTCCAAGGGAGTCTACTACTACATATTATGATACTGTCCCTAAAGCTTATGGATACAGAGAAGAGAATACTCTTGTACTTACATATGACCATGAAGTAGATAGAATCACTAGTGAAGGTAAACATGTTTATGAATTACCAAATCGCATTGAGGGTGAAGGTTCTTGAACATGAAATGGTGACAGAGAATCATTTACAAAAATTCAAGTAAACAAAAATTTTAAAAATTATGACGGGCTTAGAAGTGCAGCTTACATGTTTAGTGATTTTAAATATGTAAATGAGGCTAACGGTTTTGAAAATTTAAATACGTCTAATGTTGACAATATGGAACATATGTTTTCTACTTTTGGGGCTGACTCTGCATCGCCTATAAATATGGTTCCTAATGTGTCAAATTGAGATACATCTAAAGTAAAATGAATGACAGCAATGTTTGAGTATTATGGTTCAGGCTCAAATGTATTAGGTGAGGTTCCAGATGTATCGAATTGAAACTTATCTAATGTTACTTGTTTAGCTCGTATGTTTAAGAATTATGCTACTAATTCACAACATTTATATCATGCACCTAATGTGTCAAAATGAAACATTTCTAAGGTTGATGCTTTAGATGGTATGTTTCAAAAATATGGAGAGAATTCTCCAAAATTATGCCAAGCTCCTGATGTATCAAATTGAGATACATCTAATGTTACAAATATGGAGAGTATGTTTTTTCACTATGCTTATAGTTCTAATCTGCTAGTGTCAACACCTAATGTTTCACATTGAAATACTTCAAGACTAAAAAAAACTGAATGCATGTTTCTTTCCTATGGATGGGGAGATGAAAGCAAAATAGGTTTTGAGAACTTGGATTTTTCTAATTGAGATACTTCTAATATTACTGATAGAAAGGATTATGCAAACATGCTAAATGGATGCAAGCTTAAATCAATTACATTAGGTCCAGGATGAGATCTTAGGTTAGGACGCCATAGTAGGGCCGGTGAACCTGGATGTCATAATTGTATGTTAACAAATAGATATGGTAAATACCATGCATCTTCTCTTTGAGTATGATGGTATGACTGTTATGGTACTGGTTATAAAGTTTATACTTTTGAAACAGATAAAAGAACAAAGCCAACGACGTATTATGATAGTCGTCGTGAAATTTATGGTTATAAAGATGATTTTACTACTGAAGGCAAAACCTCTCTTGTTTTAACTTATGATGATCAAATAAACAAACATAGAAACAGTGGTCATACCGTATATGAGATAAATCCTTCTGTTAATCAACCTACAGATTTAGCGTGAAATAATGACAGAGAGCTATTCACAAGAGTTTTAATCGATGAAAATTTTAAGAATTGCACTTGACTTACAAGCACAGCGTATATGTTCTATGCTTTTGAAAATGCTTCAGAAATTTGAGGTCTTGAAAATTTAGATACTTCTAATGTTAAAAACATGACATCAATGTTTCAAGAATTTGGTCTTTACTCTACAACGTTAAAGCAAGTTCCTGACGTATCTAAATGGAATACGTCAAATGTTACAAACATGTCTTGTATGTTTGCAGGGTATGGTACTGACAGTAAAATGTTAAACGAAATCCCCGACATATCAAATTGAAACACTTCTAAAGTTACAGATATGTCTGGAATGTTTGCACAATATGGACAAAATCATGGTGTTTATGAAAACCTAAACTTGTCAAACTTTGATACTGCTTCTGTTAATAATTGCTATCGCATGCTATACAATCTTGAACTAAAATCGATTACTTTAGGATCAAAATTCAAGGCTGATTTATCAAACTTAGGAGCAAGTATTACTAATTCTGGTGGTCACTCTGATTCAACATGATATGATAGTATAAATAAGTATGATAAATGCAGCATGGGACAGGTTTCAAGGACATGTGCTGTTACATATACTGACAGTAGTCCTCTAGAACCTTATGCATATGACTTTATAAATGGTGATAATAAACATTCTTTAGTTGTGGTATACGATAACCTAAAATATGATCACATGAGAGAAGGCAAAACAGTTTATAGGATTCCAGATGCAAATAATTCTTGAACATGAAGTGCAGATAGAGACAAATTTGAAGAAATCAAAATTGACGCATCCTTTAACAACTACAAAGGACTTAAAAATACATCTAGTATGTTTGCATGTTTTCATAATGTTAGTAAATTAGAAGGTTTTGAAAATATAGACACATCTAATGTAACAGATATGTCTTGCATGTTTGAACAATTTGGGGATACGTTAAAATCATTAGACAAAGTTCCTGATGTATCCAAGTGAGACACATCAAACGTTACAAATTTAAGCGAGATGTTTAAACACTATGGTTATCGCTCTACTGTTCTATCTGCTGTGCCAAATGTTTCAAATTGAAATACTCAAAAAGTTACAACAGCACAAGAAATGTTTAGTGGCTATGGATTCAATTCTCATGAAATAACAACTATACCTGATATTACTAAGTGAAATATATCTAGCTTGGCAAATACAGCTGGTATGCTTGCTAGCTACTGTGTATATAACATTTTTTCTATAGACCTTTCAAGCTGAGATACAACTAATATTAGTAAGTATGATCTTATGTTAGAAAATGTACCAGTAAGTTCAATTACATTGGGTACTAAGTTTAATCTAAATTTGGGTAGTTCAGGAGCTAACCTTACCAACTCCACTAATTCATATCGTGCAACATGGTATGACAACGCAGGTAACACATATAAAGAATGTGGAATGGGCACACTTCAAAGACCAGAAACCACAACTTACTATGACAAATCACCTGCGCTTGCTTATGGGTATAGTGAAGTATCAGATACAGGTGAGAACACTCTTGTATTAAAAAATGATGAGCAACTATATAAGCACAAGGAAGCAGGTCAAACTCTTTATGCTATTTCTGAATACAATGGTAACAAGGGTACATGAGCATGAGATAAGGATAGAAAATATTTCACAAAAGTTAAAGTTGATGAGACTTTTAAAAACTATGACAATCTAACAAGTACAGAGGGTATGTTCTGTCTTTTTGAAAAAGTTTCTGATATCGAAGGCTTTGAGAACATAAACACATCTAATGTAACAAATATGTCTCGCATGTTTGAACAATTTGGAAACATGTCCAAATCATTAGATAAAGTTCCTGATGTATCAAATTGAGATACGTCTAAGGTAGAGAATATGTCTAATATGTTCAGCGAATATTGTTATTATGCTAGCAACAAGCTTGACAAAGTTCCTGATGTGGCAAATTGAAACACCTCAAAAGTTACAAATATGTCTAAGATGTTTCATTGCTTTGGTCCTATAAATGTAAACAGTTTTGTACCTAGTGCACCAAATGTTTCTAATTGAAACACATCTAAAGTTGCAGACATGTCTTGTATGTTTTCTAACTATGCATTCACATCAACATGTCTTAACTCAGCACCTGACGTATCAAAATGAGACACTTCAAACGTAACAAATATGTCCTCAATTTTTGATTGTTATGGATTTAGCTCATCTGCTCTAGATGCTGCACCAAATGTTTCAAATTGATTCACACAAAAAGTTACAACAACAGAGTCAATGTTTAACCATTACGGATATTATTCATCAGCAATTAAATCTGCACCTGATGTATCTAAGTGACTTACTTCTAACATAGAAAACACCTCTAAAATGTTTGCATGCTATAGTGTAAATAACAGTTATTCTCTAGATTTATCCAGCTGAGAGACAACTAAGGACAGCAACTATTCTTGTATGTTACAAGACATGAAAGTAAAGTCAATTAGATTAGGATCTAGGTTTAATATAAATTTGAGCAACTCAGGAGCATGCCTTACTAATTCCGCTGGAAAAGAAGGTTCAACATGATATGATAAAGCTGGCAAAAAGTACGAAAATTGTGGGTTTGTAGATGAAACAAGAACAGAAGCCAAAACTTATTATGATTGCCCTCAAAAAGCAGAATCTACTCAAACAAGCATAAAATCTAGTGAAACAAAAAAACAAGACGCTGCAATCAATAAAAATAATTCAATAGATAAACGCAGACAAAAAGCTAAAGTTTAAGCAAATAACTAACTAGCACAAAAGCTCCCATTTTTGTGAATTGCAAAAGTGGGAGTTTTATTTTTCTTCCTAATTTTCAACTGAGAAGAAAATTTATCAAAAATTTGAAAATTTAATGTGTTATAATCTATACAATTTATAAAGGGTAAATTATGACACAGAGAATTTACAACATATTCAACAGTTCAGAAGGTAAATCTAAGTTAAGATTGTTGTGTATTTTCTTTGTATGTTTTGTTTTACTGTGTAATTTTTGCACTAAAAGAGCAATTGCTGCTACTACCTATGAGAGTAACGCAGTACAAACAGAAAATGTTGATTTTGCTAATAGCGATAATGAAATTTCTACAAGCGACCCTATAAACGTTGATTCCTATACAATAAGCTCTGCAACCAATATTACAAAGTCTAGTTATGTTTCTACAAATCAAAACATTAAGAAAAAGGAATGTACTACTAAAAATAACGCAGAGATCTTTTCGCTTAATACAATTATCTTAAATAAACATCATGTTTGTGCCGATCATGAATATGATTCTGTAGATAACTGCTTTGATAAACGTCAACACCATTGATACTATCATAATCTACAGTAAAATCTTTTTTGTACTATCTTTAATTTCTAAATAGATAGGCAAATCTCTAAAAATTTGAGAATTTCACATTTCGTTTGTGAGTTTTCTCTACACACCTAAAACCAAAAATTCAAATTATTTTTAAAAAATTCTTTAAGGAGGAATTTTGAACAACATTAAAAATAAAATATCAGAAAACAAAATCTTGACATTCATTATAGTAGCTTTCGTATTAGCTTTAAGCTTGTATGGATGCAAAACATTTATTGCAAATGCTGCTAATAATCAAGAAGTAGAATCAACGGAAAATCAAGAGCAAGTTGACGTAAATAATGAGCAGG
>CAVGFB010000152.1:0-8753 GCA_963628375.1 Gorillivita sp. (SeqCode) | reverse complement strand
GTCAATTCCTTTGAGTTTTAGCCTTGCGGCCGTACTCCCCAGGCGGGATACTTAACGCGTTAGCTACGATACAGAAAGCAATTGCTCCCCACATCTAGTATCCATCGTTTACGGCTAGGACTACCAGGGTATCTAATCCTGTTTGCTCCCCTAGCTTTCGCACATGAGCGTCAGTAACGGCCCAGTAGACTGCCTTCGCTATTGGTGTTCTTCCATATATCTGCGCATTCCACCGCTACACATGGAATTCCATCTACCTCTACCGTACTCAAGATCTCCAGTTCGGATCCCGACCGTGGGTTGAGCCCTCGGGTTAAAAGATCCGCTTAAAGACCCGCCTGCGTGCGCTTTACGCCCAATAAATCCGGATAACGCTTGCTCCCTACGTGTTACCGCGGCTGCTGGCACGTAGTTAGCCGGAGCTTCTTCTGTAGTTAATGTCAATTACTTCTTCACTACTGAAAGCAGTTTACAACCCGAAGGCCGTCATCCTGCACACGGCGTTGCTGCGTCAGAGTTGCCTCCATTGCGCAATATTCCCCACTGCTGCCTCCCGTAGGAGTCTGGGCCGTATCTCAGTCCCAATGTGGCCGATCAACCTCTCAGTTCAGCTACCCATCGTTGACTTGGTAGGCCGTTACCCCACCAACTATCTAATGGGCCGCAACCCCATCTTGCACCGCTACATGACGCTTTCCTTAAATGACCATGCGATCATTAAAGTGTATTCGGTATTAGCATAAATTTCTTTACGTTATCCCAAAGTGCAAGGCAGGTTGGTTACGTGTTACTCACCAGTTCGCCACTCTATAACCATTCCGAAGAATGGGTTAAACGTTCGACTTGCATGTGTTAGGCACGCCGCCAGCGTTCATCCTGAGCCAGGATCAAACTCTCCGTTCAAATACTAATATTTACATATTAGTTAAGTTTAATTTTGAGTTTAATTCTGTTTAAAATAAACGAGATGTAATTTATAAAATAATAAATTACGCATGCTTTAATTCTCTTTCTAAATTATTCAGTATCCAGTTTTCAAGGTGCTTTAGTGAGAAACCCCACTTTAGGAACCATATGTTCCTCCCGCAAAAAAAGAATAAAAAGTATTTGCCCTTTAAGTTGCGAGCGAAGTAAAATTATAAAGAGTAAATACTTAATGTCAAGAAGTATTTTTAATTATTTCTATTAATTTTTCTGAATAATTAGAATTAATATATCCCCTGCTCAAAATATGAATACAACAAAAAATTAATAAATAAATACTAAAATTTTTTTTAAAATTTATTCTCATATTGACAACGTTTTAGACAAAAAATAAATTCAATTTTTAAACAACCAGTTCAGCACGATAATAAATTTAAATAAGTACGATTTTATATAAATAATTGCTCGTTTTAGTGTTTGTTATTGAGAAAAACTTGAGTGTAGAAGTATTTAGAAATATATGTTTAAGTAAAAACTCCCACTTTTAGAAATTGCAAAAGTGGGAGTTTATTATTAAACCTTATAAGTTAAGTCTTACATAAAGGGAAACTTTAGACTATTAAAGAAGGCTGTAATAGCGCCTGTAAAGTTTAATAAAACTGAAGAGATAGACCCTAACACATTTGTTTTATTATCAGTTTGTTTTGTGTCTGTTTTGTCCGTTGCTTTATCTTTTGTACCAGCATCAGTCTGGCTTGATTTGTCTTGGCTAGTATCAGGAGTTATAGCTTCGGTGTTTTGTGTATCTGTATTTGATGAAATATTGTCAACACTATTGTTAACATTAACATCATTCGATGTTAGATTTTCTTTTGAATCTAAAGCAACTGCAGGCTTTGTGTCATAATATGTTGTGGGTACAGTTCTTGTAATTTGACCCATTGTACATTTATAGCCTTGTTGATATCTGTCATACCACATTGCATCTGTCTGTCCGCTTCCATTCGTTAAAGCTGCTAACAGACCCCCCTCCCTTACATTTCACGTTAAGCCTAAATTAAAATTAACCCCTAGTGTGATTGATCTAAGCTTAAAAAACCCGAACATACTTGATTCTTCTTGCACTCTTTTTGTATTTCAATTAGTAAGATCTAAATGATCAAATATGCATTGTCTACCATAGGAATCAAACATCTCATACATATTTGTAACTTTAGATGTATTTCAATTTTTAACATCAGGAACTACACTCAACTTAGTAGATTGGTATCCATACCGAGAAAACATTGAAGCCATATTAACAACATTAGACGTATCTCAGTTTGTCACATTTGGAACTACATTTAATGATTTAGCCTGACCTCCAAACACAGCAAACATGGATGACATATCTGTAACCTTAGACGTGTTTCAATTTGATACATTTGGGACTGTAGTAGTGTTTACTGCATAATTGTAAAACATTTGTCTCATATTTGTAACATTAGATGTATCAATATTCTCAAATCCTTCAGATTCTGTTACACCATTTAAGTTATAAAACATATAAGCCATACTTGTAAGTTTACTGTAGCTTTTAAAACTTTGGTTTATTTTAACCTTTTTGAATGAACCGCAATCGTTATACCATGGCCATGATTCTTTGCTGGTAATTTGTGTAGGAATATCATACACAGACTCTGTTGTATGACTTTGTTTATTTGTATCAAACGTAAGTACAAGAGTAGTGTCATTTTTATAGCCGTAAGCTTGAGGTGGTGATTGATCGTAATAGGTTACAATTTCTGTAAGAGCTTCTCCTACAGGTAAGGTATCTGGAGTGTATGAGCTTTTATTCTCATCATATCACGTAGCAGCTGTAGAACCAGACGAATTAGTAAGACTACACGATACGAGGTTTAATGTAAAGTTTGGAGAAATTCTAAAAGATTCCAATCTTATACCTTGCAGCATTTGACTAAATTCGGTAACTTTATTTGTATCAAAGCTAGATAAGTTTAATAATGCAGTTCTAGAGCTTACGCAATAGTCAGAAAACATGCTCTCCATATTTGTAACATTTGATGTATTTCAACTTGATACATCAGGAGCTGAACTTAATACACTAGAAGATTTCCCGTAATTTTGAAACATACACTTCATATTTTCTACATTAGATGTATTTATATTTTCAAACCCTTTATGTTCGTCAACATTAACATTAGAAAAATTACTAAACATGTATGCAGTACTTTTAAGTCCACTATAATATTTAAAATTATCATTAATTATAACGTTTGTAAATGATTGTCTAGATCCGTCTCATGCTCAATCACTAGACATAGAGGCTTCAGTGGCTATATCGTATATAACATCACCTGCATCTACATGACTAGATTTTTCAAAATCATAAGTTAATGTCAATGTAGAGCTGTCCGTGTTTGTAGTTGTGTTAACATATCCATAAGCGTCTGGCGGATAATCATAGTAAGTAATAACATCTGTAAGAGATGCACCTACAGGTATGTCTGATGGCGCGTAAGAATCCCCTTTATCGTTATATCACACTTCACTTTTTGACCCAGATGAATTAGTAAGTCCAATAGAACCAAGATTTAAAATAAATGATTGTGAAATTTTAATTGTTTTGAGTTTAATACCGTCTAACATATCGTCTAAATTTGAAACTTTTGATGTATTAAAACTAGAAAGATCTAAACCTTCAAATGTAGATTTATAGCCATAATTTTGAAACATTTGTGACATATCTGTAACGTTAGCGGTGTCTCAGTTTAACATATTAGGCACTGCTTTCAAATTTGTAGAACTGTAACCATATTCATCAAACATACAAAACATTTCTTCAATATTTTTTGTATTTCAGTTTGAAGTATCAGGTACTTTAGTTAATAACGTAGAGCTATAACCATATTTATAAAACATGTAATCCATGCTCGTAACTTTAGACACATCTCACTCAGATACGTTAGGAACAACATTTAAAGAAGATGCGGAATAACCAAAAGTAGCAAACATCGATGTCATATTCTCAACTTTTGATGTGTTTATATATTCTGCACCTGAAATTGATACTACATTCCTAAAATTCATAAACATATATGCAGTACTTTGCAATCCGCTATAATTACTAAAGGACTTATTTATCACAACTTTAGTGAATTCTGTCCTATTACTATTCCAATCTCAATTTATATCTCGAGTTGCAGTAGTAGGGATATCATAGGTGTTTTCATGAGATGATCTATCCATGTCATAATTAAGCACAAGACTGACTTGACCATCCTCACTTGTATCTTTATATCCATAAGCATCATATGGATCATGGTCGTAATAAATGGTAGGGGAGGTTCTTGTTACCTTTCCCATTCCGCATTCAGTATATTTGGTAACACTGTCGTATCATGTTGAATCTTTATTGCCACTACTGTCTGTTAAGCTTGCACCTGATGTAGATAAATCCAAATTAAAATTTTTACCTAACTTTATTGTTTTAAGTTTTATGTCAGACAACATAGTAGAACATCTATCTACTTTACTTGTATTAAAGCTAGAAAGATCAAGGCCTGAAAATTCACATTCCTTACCATATTGATAAAACATTCCAGTCATGGTATCCACATTTTGCGTATCTCAAGTTGATACTTTAGGTAATACTTCTAACTTTTGAGAAGAATAACCGTAATTGTTAAACAGATATGACATATTGGTAACACTGGTTGTTTTTCATTTTGTAAAGTCAGGTACAGCATTTATCTGAGTAGAAGCATAAGCATACTGAAGAAACATTGCATTTAAATTTTGAACTTTTTGTGTGTCTCAGTTAGATATATTAGGAACTATACTTAATTCGGTAGATGTAAAACCATAGGAGCTAAATAAACTAGACATATTGGAAACATTAGATGTTTTTCAATTTGATACATCAGGTACAGTATTTAGCTGAGTAGAAAGATAACCATAAGCTTCAAACATGCAACTTAAAGTTGTAACTTTTTGTGTATCTCAATTTAAGACATTAGGTACAACATTAAATGTGGTTGAGGAGCGTCCATATCAAGCAAACATAAAAGATATGTTTTCCACATTGGAAGTCTTTCATTTAGAAACATCAGGAACAGTATTTAGCTGAGGAGAAGCATATCCATAGCTACTAAATGCATTTTCTGTAGTGATAATATTACGTGTGTCTCAATTTGTAACATCAGGAACTACACTGATATTTTTTGAGCAATCACAATAAAACCTAAACATATATGAAATATCTGTAACTTTAGAAGTGTTTCAATTTGATACATCTGGAACAGTGTTTATTGTAGTAGAGTAATATCCATAACTATTAAACATATTAGACATATTTAATACGTTAGACGTATTTAAGTATTCAAAACCCTCGTGATTTGAAATATTTTTAAAATCAAAGAACATATAAGCGGTACTGGTAAGTTTGTCATAATTTTCAAAATTTTTATTTACTTGAACTTTTGTAAAGGATTCTCTGTCACTGTCTCATGTTCACTCACTAGCTTGAGTAGCGTTTGTTGGAATATCGTAAGTATCCGTACGTGTAGACTTAAGACTGTCATAAGTCAATACTAGGGTTGTTTCGTTTTCACTACTTGTATCTTTATAGCCATAAGCTTCTTTAGGTTTACTGTCATTATATGTTGTAGCTTCATCTCTTGTCTCCGTACCCATTCCGCAATTATCATATGATTTAGTTTTATCATATCATGTTGCATTAGTAGTGCCATTACTGTTAGTTAAATACGCTCCTGACTCACTCAAGTCCTTATTTCAACTAGCTCCTAATGTGATTGATTTTAGTTTTACGCCAGATAGCATTTTTGAATAATATTTTATTATCCCTGTATTAAAAAGAGAAAGATTAAGCTCTGAAAATACACATTGCTTACCATAGTTAGAAAACATTTCTGTCATATTATCTACTTTCGGTGTTTCTCATTTTGACACATCGGGTACAGAAGTTAATTTTGTAGAAGAAAATCCAAAGTTATTAAATAAATATGCCATATTTGTAGAACTTGACGTAACTCATTTTGATACGTCAGGTACAACATCTAATTGAGTAGACGAGTATCCATAACTTTGGAACAAAGCACCAAAGTTATTAACATTTTGCGTGTCTCAAGATGCTGTATTAGGAACCTGGTTTAATTCAGTAGAAGAATAAGCGTAACTAGCAAACATAAAAGCCATATTGGTAACGCTTGTCGTAACTCATTTTGATACGTCAGGTACAACTTTTAACTTTAAGGATTTATAACCATAATTCTGAAAAACGGCACCTATATTTTCAGCTTTTTGTGTGTCTCAAGATGCTGTATTGGGAACCTTACTTAATTCAGTTGAAGACCAACCATAATACCCAAACATAAATGACATGTTTTTAAGGCTTGATGTATTCCACTTTGAAAAATCTGGTACAGCATCTAATTGAGTAGACGAGTACCCATAATAATTAAACGCCTCTCCTGTACTTGACACACTTTGAGTGTCTCAATTTGAAACATTTGGAACTACATTTAAACTGGTAGAAAGTTTACCATAATTGCTAAACATAAATGATAAGTTGGTAACTTTAGATGTTGTTCACTTTGAAACATCAGGAACTTTATTCAAAACTGTTGAATTAATACCATAAAATTTAAACATAGCACCCATACTGGTTGCACTAGATGTTGATCAATTTGCTACATTTGGAACTTCATTTAACTCGGTAGAAGAATATCCATAACCAGAAAACATAAAGTCGAAATTTTCGACTCTTGAAGTGTTTCAGTTTGAAACGTCTGGAACCTCGTTTATAGTGCTTACTGAGTATCCATAATTCTCAAACATTTCTCCCATAGTTGTTACTTTAGATGTATTTAAATTCTCAAAGCCCTCGCTAGATGATACGTTTTTGAAATCATCGAACATATATATAGTGCTTGTAAGTTCATAGTAATCTTTAAAAGAAGAATCAACCTTAACTTTTGTAAATGAATCTCTTACATCGTTTCAGCCTCATGATGTCTTAGTTGTAGCAGATTCAGGGATCTCATAAACATTCTCCTCGGGGTATTTTGATTTGTTGTAATCATATGTAAGGACAAGCGTTGTTTCGTTTTCCGTACTTGTATCTTTGTAACCATATGCGTCTGCTGGTGCGTGATCATAGTAAGTAACAATCCCAGATATGTCGCCACCTACTGGCAAAGCACTGGGTAGGTATGTGGTTTTTTTCTTGTCATACCAAGTTTGCCCTAAAAGGCCAGAGGAATTGGTAAGACCAACAGCATCTAATTTCAATGTAAAACCTTTAGAAATTGTGATTGTTTTTAATTTTATTCTCGTCAACATGTCTGTATATTCTGTTACATTAGAAGTGCTAAAATTAGAAAGGTCTAAATTATAACTATTACTATTATTGTAGCCGTATAAATAAAACATACCGTTCATTTTTGTTACATTTGGAGTAGTTCATTTTGACACATCAGGAGGGGTGCTTAAAGTTGTAGAGGCGTATCCATAACGGTTAAACATATGTCCCATATCTGTAACAATAGATGTGTTCCAGTTTGATATGTCAGGTGGGGTGCTTAAAGTTGTAGAAGAGGTTCCATAACTAAAAAACGTGCCATGCATATTAGTTACACTAGATGTAATTCAATTTGAAACATCTGGTGATGTGCTCAAAACTGTGGATGAATATCCATATTTTGAGAACATTCCGCTAATATTTGTAGCTTTAGAGGTATCTCATTTTGATACATCAGGAACATCATTTAACGATTTAGATGTATACCCGTAACTATTAAACATATTTGACATATCTGTAACTTTAGATGTGTTTCAGTTTGACACATTTGGTAAGGAGTTTATAGTTTCATCTAAGTACCCATAACTATAAAACATACCATTCATGTTGGTTACACTAGATGTAGTTCAGTTTGTAACATTTGGTGGAGTGTTCAAAGCAGTAGATGAATACCCGTAGTAATTAAACATATGCGACATATCTGTAACACCAGATGTAATCCAACTTGACACATTAGGTGGAGTACTTAGATTTGTAGATGAATATCCATAGCTATAAAACATAGCATTCATGTTAGTTACGCTAGATGTAGTTCAGTTTGAAACACTTGGTGGAGTAGATAGGCTTGTAGATGAATACCCATAGTTACAAAACATATATGACATGTTTGTAACATTGGTTGTATCTAAGTATTCAAAGCCATCGTGATTTAATACATTCTTAAAATTACAAAACATATATGCAGTGCTTTTAAGCCCTTTGTAATTTTTAAAATTTTCATTTATTGTAACTTTTTTAAAATCCTCAACATCTTCATTCCAAGTTCAATCAGTTTTTTGAGTAGCAGATTCAGGGATGTCATAAGTTTCAAAAGTTTGTGCATGAGAGGATCTATTTGTGTCATACGCTAATACAAGAGTAGTTTGATCTTTGTCACTTGTATCTTTATAACCATAAGCTTCTGAAACTTCTGCATTATTTACCGATTCTTTGCCTAGATATTGGGCAGCCTCATCATATGCTTTACAATAAATCACAGAACTTACATCATCTTTAGTAACAGTATAGGCGACTCCTTCTGTTAACTCTTGAGTTTGCCCAGATAAAGTTCTATATCATTTAAATTTTATTGTTACTCCTTCAGGTGAGTTTGTAGCCGTGGCTTTTAATTCATCGCCCACTTTTGCAATAATATTAGTATCGCTATCATTTATTTTTACAGTCATATTTTCAGGAAATTGTTTATATACAAATGTTTTTTCACTTTTAATGCTGGATGTATAGATAC
>CAVGFB010000151.1:0-20046 GCA_963628375.1 Gorillivita sp. (SeqCode) | reverse complement strand
TCAAACTCTTGTATTAACCTATGATACAGCAAAGGCGTCACATACAGGTACAACCGTTTATGAAAACATTCCAACAGCTGCCAAAAATAGGACAGACTGACCTTGGGATAGTGCTAGAGATTCATTTACAAAAGTAACAATAGATGAAAGTTTTGAAAGTTATACCAAGCTTACCAGTACAGCTTATATGTTCTACGCTTTTAAGAGTTGCACAGAACTTTCTGGTATGGAGTATTTAGATACATCAAATGTTACCAATATGTCAACCATGTTTGCCGGCGTCAAATGTAGTAGCATTTCTAATATTCGAAATTGAGATACATCTCGTGTTAAAAACATGGACTGTATGTTTCAATCCTGTCTTTCTCTTTCAAGTTTTGGCGAAAAGGAATTTAATTGAGATTTTAAAAATGTAGAAACCATGAATTCAATGTTTGAATACGATTCCAATCTTACTTTGGATTGTTCTAAATGAAATGTAACTGATAATTGTTCTCATATATATTTTAATAATAATGCTAAAAATGTAAAAAAACCTAGCAAATGGAATGAAGCACAATTTAACATAAATTCACTTGCATCCTCACAAGACAATGAAAGCAACGCATTAAGTGATAACGTTATAAACACGCAAGAAGCTACCAAGGATGCCAATATCGCCGCTCTAACTCCTGATATTCAACAAGACAAATCAGGCAGTATAGATACAGACACAAAAGACAAAGCAACTGGTAAAACAGTAGATAAAACTGACACACAGCAACCTGATACAAAAGCAGAGCAGGCAGAACCAGTCTTAACAGTTTTGCTAGACTTTACAAGTAGTATTACTTCGTTTTTTAATAGTCTAAGTCTTCCTTTTGTGTAAAGCTTAAAAGTTCATAATCCAGATAAAAACTCCCATTTTTGTAAATCTCAGAAGTGGGAGTTTTTGTTTGTAGCAGTTCTTTTACTTGCTATTAAAATAGATCTATTTAATTGTTAAGATTAAAAAGAATGTTTGCTTAAAATTCTAATTTTTGACATTTTACATAAAAAAACGACTGACTTTATTTTAAGTCAGCCGTTGCTTATAGATGTTATAAAAACTTACGCTTTATAAATTGTCTGCCCACCACGGATAGTTTCAAGCACCTTTACTGTATGAATTTCATTAACAGGAATATCAAATAAATTCTTGTCAACAACAATCAGATCAGCAAGTTTACCTTTCTCAATTGAACCAAGCTTGTCTTCCATGCGAATTTGTCAAGCGTTGTTAATTGTACATGCCTCAATGCTTTCTTCTAGAGTTGGAGCTTCTCCAATGTCTGTTGGGTCAGGACCAGTGTACCCAATCTGACGTCTGCGAATACCAATTTCGATTGATTCAAAAGGAGATAAGCCACCCGCAGATACAGGAAAGTCTGTTCCATATCCAAACTTACATCCTGCATTCATTAAAGAACGAAGTGGATAAACGTCTCCCTGGACATTAATTCCTCCTAATTTTTTATATTCTTGAGATGTTACATAATGTCAAGCTCCTGTAGTGTTTATAAAAACTCCTAACTTGCCGGCACGCTCAATTTGTCCTGGAGCAAAACATTGACTATGTGAAAGTGTTATGCGAGTATCATTAAATCCGCGTTTGCGAATCTCTTCTGCCATATCTAGAGCAAGTTTTGTAGTAGCATCTCCGATCGCATGCACATTTATGTCGTACCCGTATGTTGCCACCAAAAGTCCCATTATTTTCATTTCATCTTCATTAAAGTTTGGAATAACAGTAACACCATTATCGTATGGAGTAATCATAGCTGCACTTTTTGCTTCTAAAACTCCATCACCTAGAATTTTAAAAGTAGTGAAAGCTAATTTATCAGAATTTTGTAGATGATCTATAAGGTCGCTGGCGTTAATGATTGCATGCAACATATTACGAACGCTTGTTGCAAAATAAAAGCCACCAAAGAAACGTTGCGGGAATTCATCACTATTTATAAATTTGGCAAAATCTTCATCTAATGAATTAGTAATAAAGTCATAATCTCCAAGATCAGCAAATGTTGTGTATCCTTCACTTGCAAATTTATCAGCAAGATTTATAAAAGCTTTTTTTAACACAGCTAGAGGAAAGTAATTAGCACCAGCTGCTACTTGAAAGTAACACGACTCAACGCACCAACCTGTAGGATTTCCTTCATGGTCTCTTGCAAAATAATTTGATCCTGGCGTAATATCTTGTGTGTTTTTATCAACACCAGCAACTTCAAAAGCTTTATGGTTGCATCATGCACAGTGGCAAGATGAAGTTAAAAGTAAAACTGGTTTATCAGGACATATTGTGTCAAGATCATCAGCCATAGGCATTTCGTTTATAAAAATTCCCTCGTTAAAACCATATCCAAAATAAGCTTCATAATCAGGGCGATCATCTATGTATTCCTTCAAAGTTGATAGTATTTCATCTTTTGTTTTGCAGTCAGTTAATACTGCACCAGATTCAAATGCGGCTCCCATAAGAGGGTGAACGTGACCATCAATAAAGCCTGGCATCATCATTTTACCTTGTAGGTCTATCTTTTCGGTATTATCGTCTGCGAGTTTTAAAGTCTCCTCATTAGATCCTACGAAAGCAATTTTTTTATCTTCTATTGCTACTGCCTCGGCTCATGGGTTGCTCTTATCAACCGTATAGACTTTTCCATTATAAAAAATTCTTGTTATTGCCATAATTAAATCCTTTCTCTTATATTTTTAAAGTTTTATTGTATAAAAAAGCAATGTATTTTTATCTTTTTGTTAATAATTTGCTAAAACACCTTTAAAATAAACCTCTTCAGGAACAATATTACTAATGCCTTCAATATTTACAGATGTTATGTCTTCAGGTAAAACTACAAAGTCAGCAGTTTTGCCAATCGTAATTGACCCTCTTGTGTTTTCTTGTTTCAGCTGATAGGCACCACCAAGCGTATAGCCTTCTATAAGTTGCTCGATACTGATTGACTGTTCAGGAGTTAAGCCATAATCAGTAACTCCAACGAACTCTGAGTTTTGTGTTTTTGGAAGATACTTTCTAAGAACTCCAACTTCCATACTTAAAAAAGGACTTCAGTTTTGAAAGTTGTCATACATACCACATTGATCACATCCAAAATTTACGATAGCACCAGCATCTAAGATGTCTTTAACACGATATTCGTATCTAAATCTGTCCCCTAGTGCTTTTTGCATATATTCATACTCTCCAGATACTTCAGGAGGAGCGAATCAATAGGGAGTAAAATTTGCAATAACATCAAGTTCCTTAAAACGTTTGATGTCGGCATCAGAGCAAAGTTCAACATGTGCAAGGGTAACTCTTGAATTTAAGTTTCGACCCAATTCGTTTTTTGCTTCTTCAACCGCATCAAGACTCATTCTTATAGCTCCATCGCCAATAACATGAAGATGAACGTCAAAATCAAACTTATCACACTCTTTAATAAGATTTTTTAGAGTTTCCATATCACACAATTTACCACCAGTTAGCCCATTATCTAATCTGGGTTCAAGCATGTATGCAGTAGATATTGCAGAAGTCCCGTCTATTCAAAGTTTTAGTGTGCGAACGGATAGATGTTTGGTATTAAACTCTTTGTTGTACCTTTTAAGCTCATTAATAGCATTCGGAATGTATTTTGGCAACATTGAACCGTATGATCCATCTATATCTACAGAAATTTTACCTGCCCTATCAAGCTCAGCTATTATGCGATATACTCGCTCTCCAAACTCAGGGCAAGCAGGCATAGCACACTCTGTAAGTGATGTAATTCCCATTTTTTTGCAATAATTGTCTAGTCGTATAACTTCACTTTTAATATACTCATCACTTATAGCATCTGTGTTTGACAATGTTGCTTCACTAGAGAGCCCCTCATAAATTCTTCCTGTAGGCCTACCGAACTCGTCTCTTATTAGGTAAGAAAACCCAGGAGCAGGGTCTACAGTGTTTTCGTCTATCCCAAGAATCTCTAACATTTTTGAGTTACACCATCCACTATGAGGCTCGTACTCTAAAAGATAGATGCCCTCTTCTGTAGAGATATCATCAAGATCTTGTTTGGTAATCTCTTCTCCTTCTAAGAAAAGTTCACGAACCATAAAAAAGTGCACTTTTTGACCCGCATCAGCTTTTACTTTTGATGCAATATCGTCAAGTGTTGCCTTTTTACCACGTTGATTAATAATTGGATACTTAAATTGACACATTGCAATAGACACAGAAATATGATTATGAGAATCAATTATTCCTGGCATTACAAATTTTCCACTAAGGTCTTTAACTTCGCCCTCATAATCTTTAATTCCCTCTTCATCTCCAACATATACAAATTCACCGTCTTTTATTGCAAAGCATGTGGCTTTTGGGTTGCTCTTATCTACAGTAAAAACATTTGCATTTTTTACTATCAAGTCTACCTGCATAAGTATCTCCTTTTATTTACTTTATACTTGGAGTAGAATTATATACTAAATTTAAATTCTTTAGGTTGGAAGAAAAATTTCTATTTCTAATTATTTCTTAAATATATAGATGTATTAAAATTTAAGTGGTAAACTATGGAAAATCATTATAATTTCATAGGAGGTTTTATGGCACTCTTACAAACTACAATAGATGATGACGTTAAACAGCGTGCAGATAAGGTTTTTGCAAGATGTGGGCTTACTTCTGCAATGGCTGTACGTGTTATGGTCACTCAAGTAGCAAATACTGGCAAAAGCCCATTTGATGGTCTTTTTACCAATGAACAAGGCAGAGAATTTTCAGAGGACGTAAAAATAGCAATGTTGCGTGAAGAAGCAAAAGAGTATGGGATTTTGCCAGATGATTCCTTTGATGCTACTACTCTTCCGAGTGAAGTTGTAAAAATTCTTGATGTTAGTGCAAAAGAAGTAGAAGTTTAATATGTGAAAAGTAAAAGCAAGTATTGACTTTTGAAAAACTGTAGCTCCATTTAAAGAAAAATATTCAAAAGCAGAGTACATTTTTATTATTAAAACAATAAGAGAAGCAATTTTGGAGTTACAAGAAAAGGGACATGTAGAATGCGCTGGATGGTCGGAGCATCAGTTAACTAAATATCCGTATAATGATGGTAACCGTTTTGAATTTCATATTCATGATGATGATGTTTTAGTTGTATACTTTAAGCGTGAAAGTAAACGTGTTATACGTATGGTTGGAGTTTATTCTCATGAGAGTATTTAGAGGTCTCTATAAAATATATTCATACAGTTCTTATTTTTATTATAATTATTAATATGAACACACAAAGCACTAAAACAAATAGTTATGGAATATTGTTAACGGATAACGTTGATATGTCATGAATTAAATCTATTACACCACAATACCATAAACAATTTTGTAAGTTTATAGTTGACACTAAGTCAAATAAAGTTATCATTGGAATGGATGTTCATGCTGATGGGATACATTATACCAGCTATGATAATATTAACTACATTTATGGTGGTAATATATTCTTTAATGACAGTCATATAGTTTATGAATCAACACTAAATATTGATAAAAATTTAAATTCGCAAAACCCAAACTTTGATGATCCTAGAATAATTCTTTCTAGTGAACTTATTGAGAAAATTAACGCAACACTGTTAAGTTGAGTGATTCTATAATGACTAATATTCAAGAACTTTCACTTAGAGAATACATAAAGTTAAACGATGTAACATGTGACCCAATACGTCAAGAAATGGTTAATTCTCGAACGATCTACTTTTCTTTAGTTGATTTGTATGGGGAGGCAAAAAAACTTAATCAAGCTACAGATTCACAAACCGTAATTACACAGCTCGAGAGCTGCCATAAACTTTTTAATCTAGTTAGACATCATAAAAATTGCACTGACGGAATGCGATATGAACTTAAAATAACTGAGTGGTCTTTATACGATTTTTATCTTGGAAAAAACTTGTTGCATAATAACAGTAAATCGATCATGAGTTGATTTAATCAGTGATATGTTGGTTTTAACTTTGAGCTTCTTACTTGTTAGAAATTAATAGTTAATGCAAAATGCTTATGTTTTGCAATTAAGATTAATAATAAATCATTTTTTAGCGGATAATTATCAAAGAATTGTACTCATTATAAAATCAAACAAGAGTTTAATTGTAGGACTTGCTCGGTAAATAGATTATAATTTTAATCACAGCACAAGTATAGTTTATAAACCTAAACAAAGGATTGCATGGCTAATAAGAAAAAAAGACTTACTCCATGGCGTGTATTTTTTGGCTTTTTGGTACTAATATTTGTCTGCTGTATTGGATTTGTTTTATATGTGAACGTGGCAACATATCCTGCAGACGACAGAGCATATAATGAACTTGCTACCTTAAAGGATGGTAACGTTAATGTAAATGTTAATGCTGTAGGCGATAAATCTAGTAGTACTAATAACGTTGATTATAAAACTCTTGAAGCTGAAGAAACAGAGACATCTATTGCTGTTGGTATCCCTAAAGCACAAAAAGGGCTAGTGCTTTACCCAGGTGCACTAGTAGACCCAGTAGCATACGTGCCATTGGCTCGTAAAATTGCTGAACAGGGGTTTTATTGTGTGATAGTCAAGATGCCATTTAATTTTGCATTCTTCAATTCAAATGCAGCAAATAATATAATAGCTTCTGCTCCACAAGTGCAATGCTGGTGAATTGCAGGACATTCTTTAGGTTGGGTTATGGCAGCTTCATTTGCGTCTGAAAACACTGATAAACTTAAAGGAGTTGTGCTGTTGGCAGCATACTCAACAAAAGATTTATCAAATAGTGGTTTGAAGGTATTAAGTGTATATGGCTCTGAAGATGGTGTGCTTAACTTTTCAAATATGGAGAAGTATGCAAAAAATTTGCCTTCAGACACTAAAATATTAGTTATAGAAGGGGCAAATCACTCAGGTGTGGGATACTATGGTCCGCAGGCTAACGATGGAGAAGCTAGAATTTCTAAAGATGAGCAGCAAGCTCAAACTGTAAGTGCTATTGTTAGTGCGTTAAAGCTTGGCTAGGGTTTTTAATATTTACTTGATATGGTGTTAGTATTTTAGTTTGAATTACATAAGTTATTCAGTTTTCTTGTGTATAAATAAGTTAAACTATTTAAATAATAACGTTTAGTGTTTTATAACTTTGTATAAAGAACATACTTGTAGTTTACAGGAGCTTAAATGCCAAAAAAGTATGAAGGCAAAACTAATCTTTGCAAGAAGTTTCTTGTAGGAGGAATTACAGCATGTGCAGTAAAGGGGTAAAACAATGAAAATAAATAAATTTTGTAATCCGGTAACATTTTCTGATGGAAAGAGGCATACAAATCCCGATCCTTTTATTTTAAAGTGGTGCGGAGAATATTATTGTTATGCTACGGATGAGGTCGGGGTTAAAGTAAGCAGATCTGAAGATCTTACCCATTGGACATATCTGGGTTATGCAATTTCAGAGAAAGACCATCGCGAGTATTGGGCTCCCTCGGTGATTTATATAAATGGAAAATTTTATATGTATTATTCCAATATATCGGAAAACGAAGGGGAATGCCAGGAAGAGTGTTTGAAGCTAGCTGTTTCAGATAAGCCGGAAGGCCCCTTTGTATGGAAAAAGACTTTTTTCAATAAGTTTTCTATAGATTCACATCCAGTTATTTGGAATGAAAAATTATATATGTTTTATTCTGTAAACGACTGGATCGGAACGGATGAAAAGATTGCAGGAACTTGTATTTTGGTGGATGAGATGCTGTCTCCTGAACAGTTTGCAGGGAGGCCTAAGGCAGTTATATTACCCGGAATCGAACAGGAGATTTTTGCAAGGAATCGTTTTGGAGATGGAAGAGACTGGTATACCATTGAAGGTGCAGCACCAATTGTACGTGGACGACATTTCTGGGTATTGTATTCTGCAAATGCGTACGTGAATGAAGATTATTTTATTGGGAGTACAGTTGCAGATTTTCGTGAATCCTTAATGGCTATGGAATTTTGCAAGTATCCATCTGATAAAGAATGGCATCCGCTACTCAAAAAGAATGAAATGGTAGAAGGATCAGGACATAATACGGTTGAAAAAGCTCCGGATATGATGGAGGAATGGATTATTTATCATGGAAGGAATGCAGAGGAAGAAATACAGCAGGACATAGAACAACGGGAAATGCATATAGCACCACTTCGATTTAATGGTAAGGATATTATCTGCCTTGGACCGACTACAAAAGAGCAGGATTGCCCGGCCAAGGCAGAAATACAGATAAAAGCAAAAAAGATAACGGGCAAAACAGAACTTGCATCATCCAGTGATTTTTATATTTCGGAATTCTGGATTTCTGCTGTAAATAGTCATTGGGGCATGAAATACAGTATTGTGCTGGATGAAACAGATGAAGACAATTATATAGAGATTCAAATGCAGAGTGGAAAAAATGAGTTATCTGTATATGAATGCCATAATGGTATTAGACAATGTGTGGCAAATCAAAAAATGCCGGATCAATATGATTTTACCGTTCCTCATTTGTTACAGGTGAATAAAAAATATAGTAAGTATATGGTGAAAGTGGACCAAAATCAAACTGTATTTTTTAATTGTGATAGACCTGGCTGCGAAGATATGGAAGGAAAAATCAGTGTACGTCCCTATTATACTGAGGTAAATTTACATAGTTTTGCATTGACAAGAGGTTTGGAACTTATAGAGGAAGAACTGAAGTATTTATCTGAATTATATGATACGCATAATTTACGTATTGAGAATAAAGAATTACAAGGAGAAAAGACTATCTATTTAAGGAGAAAAGAAAATTTTTTTGATTTTAAGGAAGAGTTTCAACTTCGGGCATTAGATAAAAATGTAATGGTAACTATTGAATGGAAGGGTATAGAAGTACTGCAAATAGTGCCGGAACATGAATTCTACGCGTTGGAGTGTGAGCAGAGCTCTGGAAAAACAAAGATTATTATTGATGGGAAAGAACTTTCACTAAATAAAATAGAGATGCGTGATGTTCCAATGGAAATACGGTTTACAAATAGTAGTATAATGGAATATCGAATCAAAAAAGTATGAAGGCAAAACTAATTTTTGAAAGAAGTTTGGAATTAGCTCTTCATTACTGGCAAAATTAAGCAAGGATGAGAATGTCACCACAGATGTTATGCTAAAGGTGTGTTTGGCACTGGATTGTGATATTTTAGATATTGTGGAAGTAATTAAAGCGGATTCCACAACGGGTGCGCAATAGGGTAAATTGGATTTATAAGATGTTTGATTTCAAAACAGCAAATGAACAACAACGGCTTGCCATCACCACAACCGACGGTCCTCTGCTGATCACAGCAGGTCCAGGCACTGGAAAAACCTTCACGCTGGTTCAACGTGCACTCTATCTCATAGAAGAGTGTGGTCTGAAGCCTGAAAACATCCTAATTGCCACTTTCACAGAGAAGGCCGCTAAAGAGCTGGTCACCCGCTTGACCGCTGAGTTGGGTATGAGGAACATCTACGTCAACTTAAACGAGATGTGGGTGGGCACATTTCATTCACTTTGCTTGCGCATCTTGAAGGAAAACTTTGAGTTCACATGTCTGAAGAAGAGTTTTAGAGTCATTGATTCGTTTGACCAGCAATACCTCGTATTCAGGAACATCTATAAGTTCCAGAACCTAGATAATTATGGTGCACTCATAGAGGAAAATAAGGGAGCATGGAAACAAGCTGGAGACATCTGTGATTTTGTGAACACTTTGTCTGATGAGATGGTTGACGCTCAGGCTTTGATTGCGTCGAGCGATGTGCAACCAAGCACCCTAGGCCAAATCTATGAAAAATACCTCAATATCCTAGACGAAGAAAACATGCTCGACTTCCCAACTATTCAAACGCAGGCGTATTCACTCATCCAAGAACATCCACAAGTGCTCGAGAAACTCACAAAGCAGATTACACACCTGATGGTCGATGAATACCAAGACACCAACTACATCCAAGAGCGCATCGTATTTGCGCTCGGGAGCAAGCACAAAAACATCTGCGTTGTGGGCGACGACGACCAAGGCTTATATCGCTTCAGAGGTGCCACAATCAGAAATATCCTCGAGTTCCCTTCCAAATTCGAAGAAGGGCGGTGCAAGCGGGTTGACCTCGTTACCAACTACCGCTCCAACAGCGACATAGTTCAGTTCTATGACAAGTGGATGGAGGAGACAGCAGGAAGCAAGTTTAAGTTTTCGTGGGATAAATATCGCTTCGATAAAACAATCAAGCCACATAAACAATCCAGCATCGCATCACCTGCTGTTGTAAAACTATCAGGCGAAGACGACACAGATGAGTGGCATCAGAAGGTCTTAGACTTCATAAAAGATGCCAAGGAAAAAGGCGTTCTTGAAGACTACAATCAAGTTGCATTTTTGTTTCGATCGGTCAAGGGCAACGACGCACGAAACTTAGCAAATTTCTTGGAGCAAAACGGAGTGCCAGTTTATTCACCTCGTTCTAATATGTTTTTCGAACGCCCTGAAATACGACTAGTCATCGGGGCTTTGATGGTGCTGTTTCCTAGATACATCAAAAAATTGGAATCGAGGAACTTCAAATATCTTCAGCCTAAGCACTACGAGTATTATTTCTCGTGCTTGAAGATGTTCATTTGTGTGAAAGACGAATCACACGACAAGGAGCTCCTAAGGTGGGTGTGTGCCACAGCAGTTGAGCACAAAACATGCAGAGGCAACTTAGACTATGCCTTCACAGGCTTGCTCTACCGCCTCTTTAAGTTTGAGCCGTTCAAACACTTCTTGTCTGTTGATCTGAACACAGGTCAAGAAGACCTGCGACCTGTGAGGAACTTTGCACTCTTCACGCAGTTGGTCGGTAAGTTTGAGTTTTTAAACAACATAACTGTCTTCACGTCTACCGTCAAAAAAGATGAGCGAAAGATCGACCACGATGTTGAGCTGTTCTTTAATCTCTATCTAAAACTCTTGTTTGACGAGGGTATAACAGAATTTGAGGACGATTCAGAATATGCACCGAGTGGATGTGTGTCTTTTTTGACAGTTCACCAGGCAAAAGGGATGGAGTTTCCCGTTGTCTTCGTGGACAGCTTGAAGGCAGTGCCTCGGAAGTCATATGACGATTTAATGCTCTCCATAGAAGAGGGTTACTTTCACAGACCGCCATTTGAGCCACCCGAGCAAACTAAGTTCTTTGATTTCTGGAGGCTATATTACACCGCATTTTCTCGAGCTCAAGACTTACTCGTTCTCACTTGCAACGAAGATGCAAAAACACCGTCTAAATATTTTAGGGAGGTCTATGATGACCTGCCAAGCATTGAGACAGAAGCGTTCAACATCGAAGAGTTCAACTTACACAAAATAAAAGATGTGGACATAAAAGAAACCTATTCATTCACGTCGCACATAAACGTCTTTGAGAACTGTGCCAAGCAATATAAATTTTTCAAAGAACTCGAATTCTCACCGTCTCGTGTGGGCGGGATGATGTTCGGAACACTGGTTCACACAACAATCGAAGACGTGCACAAGGCAGCACTTCGTGGTGAAGAAGATTTGATTACCAAAGACAACATCGAAGGTTGGTTCAACGCCAACTATTCTGCACTCGTTAAATCGGAACACCGCTATTTAGCAGAGCCTCAAAAACAAGCTGCCTTGGGTCAAGTCTTGCACTATGTTCAGTGAAAAGGTGGCAAGTGGGACGACATAAAAGAGGCTGAGGTGAATGTGTCGTTAGTCACTCAAGACTACATTATTGATGGTAAGATTGACCTCATAAAAGGTGAGGGCGACACCGTTGAGGTGGTTGACTTTAAGTCAGAGAAGAAGCCTGACCTTGAGCTTGAGCGCAAGAAGTTAGATGTTTACAGGCGACAGTTGCACATCTATGCCTACCTTGTGGAGCAGAGGACGAACTACAAAGTGTCGAAGATGCATCTTTACTTCACAGGCGAAGACGAAGCAGTGCCAGAGGTCACATTTAACTATACAAAAACGGCTGTTGAAGGTACAGTGCAGTCCTTCGATTCAACTGTCAAGAAGATTATGGGTAAAGAATTCTCGTCTGAGTCAAGCGACCAAAAAACATGCAGAGGTTGCGACTTCAGGTGGTATTGCATGAAGATGCCTACAATCTAAGTTTCAAAGAAAGGCTAGTGACAAAAAATTATGGAACAGGAAACATTATTTAACTTTGAAGATCGACCAACAATTAAAGGCTTCCCTGAACTTCGCTGGACAGGCAAGCGCCCCTATCGTTCCACGCAATACTACCCTGCTCAGCTAAAAGAAACCTATGGCTCTGAAGTGGACGGATGGATAAACAAAATCTTCTGGGGCGACAACTTGCAAGTAATGAGCCACCTGCTGAAGAACTTCAGAAGCAAGGTGGATTTAATCTACATCGACCCGCCGTTTGATTCCAAGGCAGACTACAAGAAAAAAATCCAAGTGCGAGGGGCCAGAAAAGCTGAGAGTGACACATCCTCTTTTGAAGAGAAGCAATACGGCGATATCTGGACGAACGATGAGTATCTGCAGTTTATGTATGAGAGGCTGGTTATCCTGCGAGAGTTGTTGGCGGACACTGGTTCGATTTACTTACATTGCGATTGGCATAAATCGCATCACCTTAGGATGCTTATGGATGAGGTGTTTCAGCCCTGCAATTTTGTAAATGAGGTTATCTGGCACTATTCGGGTGCAGGAACTCCAAAGGGTTGTTGGGCAAAGCGACATGATAATATTCTTTTGTATTCAAAAACTCAGAATTATGTTTTTAATGCTGATGAGGTTAGAATTGAATATTCTGCAACTACGATTGAGCGATTTAGTCATACTATCAATAACGTAAGAAATGGTGTGAACTTTGGTGGGCAGGAACTAAATCCACTTGGTAAATATCCTGAAGATGTTTTGAAAGTGTCAATTGAGGCACCTTCTGCCAACGTAAGGACAGGATACCCGACACAAAAACCAATGGATCTACTTGAAAAATTAGTAAAAGCCTCTTCCAACCCTGGCGACCTCGTTTTCGACTGCTTCATGGGGTCTGGCACAACGCAGGCAGTGGCCATGAAGCTGGGACGTCGTTTTATAGGCGCAGACATAAACTTAGGTGCAATTCAGACCACCACAAAACGCCTAATCACGATAGCGAAAGACATCGAGCGCGAAGAGGAAGAGCGCAACGCAAAGCTAATCGATGTTAGCAACGATAGTGAAGCTCACACAACGAAATACACAGGCTTCGAGGTCTACAACGTAAATAATTACGACTTCTTCAGAAACTCACTCGAGGCAAAGAAGCTCTTAATAGAAGCACTCGGCATTCAACCCTTCCCTGAGGGTAACGTGTGGGACGGTGAGCTAGACGGACGCAAGGTGTGGATAATGCCTGTTAACTGCATCGCCACCAAGGCAGACCTTCATGCTCTAACTTCTAACTTGCCTTACAAAACCTACGAGAAGAAAAAGGAAAAAGACCCGAACGCACCTGTTGAGAGCATGACGATTGTTTGCATGGGGCACGAGCCCGACCTAAAAGGTGCACTTCAACAGGAGCTGATTAACTACAAAGTTGACATCGAAGTCATGGACATTTTGCGTGACAAGAAAGACTTAGAGCTCAAACGTGAAGCAGAAGCAGAGGTGGTGCGTGAGGGCGATAAGTTAATCGTTCGTTCTTTTTATCCCATGAACTTGATGCAGAAGCTATCTCTTTTCAAAGAGAATGTGGAAGATTGGCGTGTGTTGGTGGATTCAATCATGGTTGACTTCAACTACGACGGTGCTGTTATGGAGCCTGCCATAACAGATGTTCCAGGCAAGAAAGAAATTGTGGCCGGCATCTATGACATCCCAGAAGACGCTGGAACCATCCGAGTCAAGATTACCGATTTGCTCTCTGAATCCATTGAGGTTCAAGTTTAAGGTGGGAGGTGAAGGTTAAATTATGGGTACAACTACGTATAGCGAGGATTATTCTTTCCACAGAACACTCTGGGATTTCTATTCACAGAACCGTGGCAAGATTCGCTCACGCTACAACACCTTAACTAAGAAATTCTTGAGCTACAACGACTCAGAGGACAACTCTTCAGCTTATCTGAGGCGACCTCAACTCGAAGCCTTGGAGATGTATGTCTTCATAAAGGAGTTCTTGAACAACCAGCAAATCTATGAAATCTTCGATGATTGGCGCAACCACGTTGGGCGTTTTGAGGATGCTTCGTATTACTCAGTCAACAAAGACGGACAGACAAGCATCTTCGAAGGGCTCACCGAGAAGCAGACAGACACAATCTTCAAGCAGATGAAGAAGTATAAGGAAGATTATCCTAACTACATCTTCGCACTCACTATGGGGCTCGGTAAAACAATCCTCATGGCAATTTGTATCTTCTATGAATTTTTGCTTGCTAATAAATACCCGAAGGACAAACGTTTCTGCCACAATGCGCTGGTGTTTGCTCCTGATAAGACAGTGCTTGAATCCTTGCGTGAGATTATGACGTTCGACAAGACGCTTGTGGTGCCGCCTGAGCACGCGAGTGTGCTGGATGCGAACATTAAATTTCACTACCTCGAAGAGAGCGGAATGAGCCTAGGCACAATCGATGATTCGGATTTCAACATAATCATCTCCAACACACAGAAGATAATTGTGAAAAAGAAGCGAAAAGAAACCAATGCCGTTGAGAACCTCTTCGGCTGCGGTGGTTCAGATTTGTTCTCATCCATCTACGGTGGATTAGAAGAAGATGCAGACGACACACCGTGGGACGATGTGACCCTAAGAGACAACCAACGCTTCAAGCGTTTAATCAGGTTGCCACAGTTGGGTGTCTATGTTGACGAGGCACACCACCTCTTCGGGTCTGCACTTGAAAAGTCCCTTCGTGCAGGGAATTCGCAGAAAACCTCACTCAGGAACACAATCAACCTGCTAAGCAAGAGCACATCGCTGGTTTCGTGTTACAACTTCACAGGCACACCTTATGTAAAGAACCAAGTTTTGCCTGAGGTTGTCTATTCCTATGGCTTGCGTGAATCAATCAATAATGGTTACCTAAAAGACGCCAACCCGATTGCTCTAGAAAACGTTAAAGGTGAAGAATTCCTGCGAGCCGTGATTAAAGACTTCTGGGATAAGTACAGCAACAAAACCTATGAAGGCTTGAACCCTAAGTTGGCTATTTTTGCCTCAGGTGTGTCTGAGATTGAAGAGGAAATTAGACCCAACCTCGAGAAGGTGCTCGCTGAGTTAGGGATAGATGCTTCTAAAATCCTGGTTAACGTAGGCGATGAGAAGATTACTAAGAGCTCCGATGTCAAGTTGTTTAATGACTTAGATATGGAAGGTTCTGAAGGTAATAAAAAGCAGTTCATTTTGCTCTGTGGCAAAGGAACTGAAGGCTGGAACTGCAGGTCGCTCTTCGGTGTGGCAATGCACAGAAACCCTAAGTCGAAGGTGTTTGTGCTCCAAGCCACTATGAGGTGTTTGCGCTCGATAACAGATGAGAAGCAAATTGCCACTGTGTATCTCTCCAAGGATAACTACGACACTTTAGACTCAGAGCTGGAAAAGAACTTCAACATGACGATAAAGGATTTGTCTTCTGGTAGTTCTGACAATAAAAGAACATATAAAGTGAAGGTAATTCCGCCAGTCAAAACTTTCAAGTTAAAACGCACTTGGTGAGAATATAAGCGAGAAAAGAAGTCAACACAAGAACCAGTCAGTTTTGACTTGAGCGATGATGTGTTAGAGAAATACAAGGCAAAAATCTATGAACGTGGCAGCATTGCAAAAGATACAAGCCTAAAAGAGGGTTCTGCTGACCACTTGTTGGATGGCGTTCAGTATACACTTTTTACGCTAACAGCTGAAATTGCACGTTACATGAACGTGTCACCATGCAAGATTCAACGTATGTTGGAGTGCTGTGTTAACGGTGCAGATAAGGTGTTAGAGAAAGTAAATCTTTATAACGATGTTCTCTATGACATTATTGTGCCCGGGATCTTTCATAATTTGTGAGAGGTCGTTAAAATAGTTAAATCTGAAGATAAGGACGTGGTATTGCTTAAGGAGCCTCAAGGTGCAGGTTACTATGAGTTTAAAGGCAAGCCAGAACTCGTCTTTAAAAGAGATAACGCACAGTTCTCGGAAGTAGAGAGAGCCAAGAGCTTCCACGCAGACACCTATTGCTTCGACTCCAAGCCAGAGAAGGAGTGCTTCACTCAATACATCTCAAGCTTGGATGTGGACGAGGTTTATTTCACTGGGATGTTCACGGCAGAGCAAGGGGACTTATATGTAAACTACTACGACCCTGACTCACAGAGAATCCGTCAATATTACCCCGACTTCTTTGCGAAGATGGCGGATGGCACTTACCGCTTGATTGAGGTTAAGGGTGACAACAAGATAGATGACCGAATTGTGCAGGCAAAAAAGCAAGCGGCGGAAGAGATGGCAGCTGCCTCAGGCGTTGAGTACATCATGTATGCAGGAAGCACGATTATGAGCTCGAACGTGCTCGGTGGTGGTTCGATGTTAACCGAAGGTGAGAGGTTATTTTAATCTCCCACCTTTTAACCATTCTTCCCCTCTTTATTTATTCATATCCACCCAAAAGCAATATATCAATTTTTGTATCTAAGCAAAACTTGCCGAATAATCTCAAACACAAGATAAGACTCACAGCTGAGCTACTTTAGCACTCTGAAACAGGCATAAATACTAACTACCTCATTCACTCAAAATCTACGTCATTTAATGTTAAAATGATGTAGATAAAATACAAATGAGGGAGATACAAATTGAGAAACTTTGACTATACAGCAAACTCTAAAAAATTGCTAACACCTGAAATAGTTAAGATGGTTACCAAAATTCACGAACACAAAGGCAAGCAAGATCTTTTTGTGGATGCTAATACCGATGAGTTAAAGTCTCTTCTTAATGTTGCATTAGTTCAAAGCGTTGATTCTTCAAACAGGATTGAAGGAATTTATACTAGTAATAAACGACTTAAAGAATTAGTTGAGAAAAAGGCAGTACCAAAAGGTCGCTCTGAGCAAGAAATTGCAGGGTATCGTGAGGTTCTTTCAACAATTCATGAAAGTTATGATTATATAAACTTAACTCCAAACATTATTTTACAAATGCACAGGGACATGTTCTCTTTTTCAGACGTTTCATCAAAAGGCAGATTTAAGGATTCAGATAATGTAATTGCAGAAATTGATTCTAAAGGAAATACCATAACACGATTTAAGCCAGTACTGGCCTTTCAAACAGCTCAGGCAATTGATGAACTTTGTAAGAGTGCATCAATTTGCTGGAAAGAAGACAAAGTTGATAAATTGCTTATTAGTTCTATGTTTATTCTTGATTTTTTATGTGTGCATCCTTTTAATGATGGCAATGGGAGGATGAGCAGGCTGTTAACTTTACTTTTGTTTTACAAAGCAGGTTATATTGTCGGAAAGTATATTAGCTTGGAGAGGCTAATTGAAAACTCAAAAGAAACTTATTATAACGCTCTTAAATCAAGCTCTACTTCATGGCATGAAGGTAAAAATGACTATGTACCTTTTGTTCAATATTATTTAGGTATTTTGCTTAAAGCATATAGCGAATTTGAAAACAGAGTTGAACATTTTAAATATAAGAAATTGTCTAAGCCTGAGCGTGTAACTAAGGTTATCGAGAGACATATTGGAAATATAACAAAAAAAGAAATACTTGAAATGTGCCCTGATGTAAGCAAGATAACAGTTGAAAGAACTCTTGCACATTTACTTAAAAATAACAAATTAAAAAAAATTAGTGCTGGTCCTAAAACCTCGTATGTTTATATAAATAAATAAGATAAGTAATTGTTACAAGTTGATAGATATTTAACAATAAACTTTATATAAACTGCTTTCTTAAATAATAATCATAAAATAAAAAATTCTCTTTAAACCTCATTTAACGCACCAATTTTTTCAAAAATGTAAAAAATAGGTGCCTTAAACCTCATTTAACGCAAATTTTGGTAAAATATGTTTTGAATTAAGCAAATATAAAAAATAAGTTACTCCAACACAAACGTAACCCATTTGTAACTAAAATTTAAAATTTATTAGCTAATAAACATAATTTAAAACTCCCTTACTCTGCCTAAAAAAAGCTCCCTCTTTCGTAATATTTCAAATCAAGAAAGGGGAGTAATGAAGTTAGGCAACATAAACAAAAGAACTCTTATATGTGTAGTATCTGGAATTTTGGGCGTTGTATGTGTTTTGCTATACACTCATTCTGTTAGGAGTAGTGCAGATGCTCAGAGGCGCGAGGCGCTTTCTCGTTATGGTGGTGAACAAGTAGAGGTATGTGTAGCATCAAGAGACATTACAGCAGGCGAGACAATTGATTCATCAAGTTACACAGTAAAAATGTGAATAGCTGATTTGCTCCCACAAGATGCAATTCGTAATGCAAATGACATTTTAGGAAAACAAGTTACAAGTACAATATTATCAGGTGAGGTAATATCAAATAAACGATTTACTGATACAAATATAAATCTTGAAGTCCCTGCAGGTTATACTGCCGTGAGTGTTCCAGCAAAAGATGTTAATGCTATTGGGGGTGCATTATCTGCTGGAATGAAAATAAACGTTTACTCCACCGGTAACACTTCTACAGTTCTAATTGCTCAAAATGTTTTAGTTCTTGCAACAAGTGCTACTGTGCACGAGTCCAGTAATTCTTCAACGTCTGTTTCTTGAGTAACACTAGCACTAGAGCCTAAGATTGTAGATCAAATAGTTGGTGCAGCTCAAAATTCAACTATGTATTTTACTCTTCCCTCCCAAGATACAAACAGCGAAGAATCCAAAAAGTCTAATAGTGGAGCTGGTGAGAGTCAAGCGAATACAAGTGATAACAAAACATTAGAAAACAGTAATTTTGGAGCTGATGGACAGGGCAATGTTGGCAAAGTTACAACACAAAACCAATAAAGGAGGCACAAAATGAGACAAATAGCACTATGTATATCTTCTTACTTATTAAAAAATCCTGACAGTTTTAATATATCAAAAAACGATATGAATAAAATAGCTGGTTTTAGCTGAGTTAAAATTTTTAGTTCTGGGCAGAATTTAAGAGACTATCTAACACAAAACAACACAGTATCAGAAGTTTGAATAATTTCGTCAGATGATATAGACACCATAAACCTATGTGCAGCTATAAAAATTTCATGTCCAAAATTACCTGTTTATATGATTGGAAATAATGTTAGTGGTAGTTTAAAAAGTAGAGTTAAAAATGCAAACATTGACTCGCTTCTAACTTCTGAGAATTTTATAGAGCGAGTGTTTGCTTACGAAGGTTCTCAATATAATGGAGAGCAAAATATATCAAAAGTTCCATGTGAAGGACATAATGTTTTAGTTCATGATTTTATTTGTGACAAGCCAAAACATTCACATTATACATTGAACAAAGAAAAAGTTAATTTAGGGGAAGAAAATACTTTAGGTATATCCACGTACAATAAAAGCAAAGGGTTTTTGTTGCCAATAATATCTGTTAGTGGAGGAGTTGGCAAGTCAGTAGTATCTGTTGCATCTTCTATGCTCTCCTCTATGTCAGGTCACAGAACGCTTCTTTTAGATGCAAATATGCAATTTAGTGATATAGCCATGCTTGTTGATTGCAAAAATACAGATTCACTTGATAATTTATTACAGTCAGATAAGAATATAGTTAAGTTTTGTGAAAGCAAGGACATGCTTTCTGTTTTGTTAGCTCCTGAAAAGCCTGAAATGTCGGATATGATGATAAACGAGTTCTTAAATTTGTTTGATAATTTAAGACATTACTTTGATGTAATTATAGTAAACACATCAAGTTATTGAGACGAGATAATTGCCAGGCTAATAGAAGCTAGTACAAAAACTCTCTTTTTAC
>CAVGFB010000150.1:0-7324 GCA_963628375.1 Gorillivita sp. (SeqCode) | reverse complement strand
ATTATATTCTGCTCACGGATTAATATGATATGAAAAAAAATTAGTAGATAGGCGTTTAAATATATTGTTTATACCTCTTGTATCACTATAAGCAAATTCAGCAATACTACTAGCTGGAAGATAAGCCTCTAGATCGCTACTGGAGGTATCTCAATACTTAACATTATCTTTTGCTTCTTCAAAACTAATTTGCTCGTTTATACTTTGGTCTAAAATTCCATCTTTCCCTAGTTTTTGAGCTTCTAAGTTAGAATATATTGTAACTGTATTATTATTTAAGTTATTCGTATATCTATCTTCAATTAACTTTGTAGCTTCATCTATTGTTTTATTAGAAACATCTATATCTCCAATATATGTTCCTTGGTAAATCTTTCCATTATTAAGAAAAAAATCAAAAATTCCCAATACACATAAAGTTAAAACAACAGTAATAAAAATACGAACAAATTTATACTTTTTTGCAAGATTAAATATAAATTTTATTAAATTAGTTAAGATAAAAGTAGCAACAATAAACAATAAAACAACAAATTTTCATAAAATTATTATTGGTCAAAATCATCATTTATAATCTGTAGTTTTAATTGTATAAATATGACTTTGTTTTATTTTGTCTAACAACATCCCTTAACTTTTAAATTGTCTATACCAAACGCCAACGTAGTGTATACAAGTAAATATATTTAAAATAACAGAAATATATACTAAGTATATTCCATAAAAACAAATATCACTACCCAAACCAGGAAGTCAAGATAAATTAATAACCCCAAGGCCTGAGCCTGTTGGTCAACCTAATATAAGACTTGCAATACCTACATACATAAAAGTTGTTGCAATTTTTCCTAACATAATTACATCAACAGATGTTTTTTTAATTTTTAAAAGATAAGCTCCACCAATCATAAATGAAATGTCTCTTAACAATACTAAAAAGGTAATTCATCAAGGAAGACGATTTAAAACAGAAAGAGATATAACACAAGCAATAATAAGACCTCTATCTGCAATAGGATCCAAAAGCTTACCTAATTTAGAACATGTATTAGTTTTCCGCGCAATTCAGCCATCAAGTCCATCACTTATTGAAGCTAAAACAAATAAAACAAAAGCTGAAAAATATCTTCCTGAGACAAAAACACTCTCTCCATTAATTTCTATATTGTATGAACTAAACATCAAAATAACAACAGCAGGAATCATAAAAATCCTGAGTAATGTTATTACATTAGAAATTGTAAAAATTTTATTTGTTAGATTGTTGGTTGTTTTTGTCATTATTTTTTTTATCTTCAAGTGGTATTTTTGTAACATCTATATTTTTTTGTGCATCAATATGTGGCAAATTAGAATTAATTTCTAGGCATTTTTTAGGACAAGCTTTAACACATGATGCACATTGAACACATGAAAAGTGATTAATAGATCATGTTTTGTTTGACCTGTCCACACTAATTGCCCCAGCTGGACATTTTTTTTGACACATTGAGCATAGGTTGCACAAATCAGCATTTATATGCTTTACTTCTCCCCTAACACCGTTTATAGGCTTATATTCTTCATATGGATATTTAGTCGTTGTTTTTTTAGTAAATATATTACTAAATGTCATTCCTGCTAATTTAAAGAAACCCATAATCAAATCTCCTTTTTATCGCTCTGTACACGATATACAAGGGTCAATAGTTAAAATAATCATGTTAACATCACTCAAAGAACATCCCTTAAGTGCTTCTATAAGTCCAGATAAATTCTGACTAGTTGGAGTTCTTAATCTAAACCTGTCCAAAAACTTAGTACCATTCCCTTTTACAAAATAGTAAGCCTCACCACGAGGTTGTTCGATTAAAATGCTTGATATTTCATCTTCAGGAGTTAGTTTATTAATTTTATTTAAAACATCTCCGTCAGGAATTTTATTAATTAACTCACATATAATATCAATCGATTGATAAACTTCAGCACACCTAACTTTAATTCTGCTGTAACAATCCCCCTGATTATCAATCACAGGTTCAAAATCCTCCAAGGAGCTATAAGCACCACTTTTTAAATTTCTAACATCTCAATTTACACCACTAGCACGGGCAAAAGGACCAACCATACTTAAATCTAAAGCTTGCTTGTGTGTGATTTTGCCTACATCAACTGTTCTATTTTTAATAGAACTATCATTTAAAAAAGATTTACAAATTTTATTGTACTCTAATTTTAGATCATTTAGGGTAGTCTTTATGTCAGAAAGCACAGCATTTGAGATATCTCTAGATACTCCACCAGGGATAATAGCACCAAATATAATACGAGCACCTGTAGTGATTTCAAATATTTCTAAAATTTTCTCTCTAATGCGTCACGAGTGCATAAATAGACTTTCAAACCCAAAAGCATCAGCACATAGTCCAAGTCACATAATATGAGAATGCATACGCGAGAGTTCATGTCATATTGCACGTAAAAATTCTGCTCGTTGTGGTATTTCTACATTAAGAAGTTTTTCAACTGCCATGCTATATCCTAATGCGTGTCCCATAGAACATATGCCACAAGCACGTTCAGCAATGTATACAAATTGATTGTAATCATTATGTTCAACTAGCTTTTCTAATCCTCTATGTATAAAACCAATTTGAGGAATTGCACGTTTTACAATTTCATCTTCAATTTCAAGATCTAGATGAATAGGTTCTGGTAAAACAGGATGCTGAGGTCCAAAAGGTATAATGGTTGATTTTGCCATAACTACACACCTTCCTTTTTATTTTGTGCCTTTTTTTTTGCCTCCATAGCAGCCTTTATTTTTTTTTGTTGTTCAGATCTTTTAATATACTCATCACTTCATGTGCTCATAGGATGTTTTATTTTTGTTTTGAAAAAATTGCCTTTAAAATCAATTGCAATATTTACTACATTAAGACCATATAAATCATTTATTTCATTTTCAAATACAAAAGCTTGAAAATAATAATCTGTAATTGACTCAATTGGTTCATCTTGTTTTATATCTTTAATAACAATATTTTCTAAAATATTATCCTTTCTGTATGTATAAATCAAATCATAAGATCTGCTTGTTTTTAAAGCCATGAGTTGTACAAAAGCTCAATTATCATCAAGTCGTTTTTTTGCTTCGTTTTTAATATCACTTATAGTGATTTGTGTTTTCTTATCTACAAGATTATTCATCACTATCCCCTATTATGTTATCCTTGTCTGTTTTTGTATTTTCAATTGATGCAACTTCTCCATGTTTAAAACCTTGTGTATAATTGTTTTTATTTGCTTGTTTTAATTCTTTTTCTTTTTTATTTAGAATTTCACGAGCTTTTATAATTGCATCTATTATAGATTCTGGTCTAACTGCACATCCTGGCACATATATATCAACATCTATAACCTTATCTGCTCCCCCAAAAACGTTATAACAATTCTTAAAAACACCACCCGAACATGCACAAATGCCACATGCAATAACAACTTTCGGTTCTAGCATTTGATCATAGATTTGTTTTACAACACTTTCATTTTGAGAATTAATGCTACCTGTTATAAGTAAAATATCAGAATGTTTTGGATTCCCTGTATTTAGAGCACCAAATCTTTCAATATCGTATTTTGGCATAATAGAAGCTAAAACTTCAATATCACATCCATTGCAACTCGAACCGTTATAATGAATAATTCATGGAGATTTTCCTGTTGTAGCCATTAATTGCCTCCTATATAAATAACAAAAAAATAATGTTAGGAACGCAAAGAACAAATATTGCAATTCATGTATATTTAAGCATCGCACATCATTTAATTCTTGCAAAATTATTATCTACAAAAATAACAAAAAAATAAACAAGAATGCAAGCAATAATGCAATACAAAATAGATATAGGATTTGAGCATAAGAAAAACATGCTAACTCATCCCATAAATAACACATTTTCACATCAGTGTAATATCTCAACTTTTGCTAATACTGAACCTGACATTTCCGTTGTTACACCTCTTACAATTTCTTGATGAAGATGGTGTGACATACTCAAATCAAAAGGAGATTTTCTAAATTTAATTACAAGAATAAATACAAGTGATAAAAATATAGGTCATAGACTTGTAATTAAAGGTGTGCTAATATCGGTCACAGAGGATACTCTAAAAGATTTAGTTACAAGATAAAACCCAACACACATTAAAATAACAGCGGGTTCATATGATAAAACTTGAAGGATTTCTCTCATGCCTCCAATTTCAGAATATGGAGACCTAGCACAAAAAGCTGCCATGATAAACAAAAGAGAGCTTAGAGTTAGTATAAATATACACAATAAAATATTTGCACCACAAAAAAATATACCACCAGCAAAGAAAACAAAAATTAAAGCAGTTGTTATATATGTATTTTCAGATCCATTTACACTTTTTTTGTCTTTATTTAATAGCTTTCTTAAATCATAATATGGTTGTAGTAGACTAGGTCCTACACGCCCTTGCATTCTAGCTGATATCTTTCTATCAATTCCGGCAAATAGGCAACCAAAAACTGGAGCTAATAGAGCAAAAATCACACTAAAAAGCAAAACTGCCCCTACTTGAATTAAAGAAGATGCTGTTGTTAAATATTGGACATAATCAAAAGAACTTGCAGATGACTCCATTATAATACTCTCCCCTATTATAGAATACCTAAATAGACAAATAAACACGCAATACATCCAGTAAATATAACTATAGCGTTAAAGACACTTGCTGGTGCATTAAGTTTTGACTTTCCAAAAATTTTTGTTAAATACATATTTCGTGAATCTGCTTGTACAGACCTACCCATTGAACCTAGAAATTCCCTTTTATCAGAATCTATCATAGCACCTGATAAGTAAATACTTTGAGGTTTATATGCGCCTTTTCTTCCAATTCCTGTGAATATAACAACACAAATTAAAGCTACAAAAATAACAGATATAAACAAATTTTCTACAGTTACATATTGTGAGTAAAATACAGCAAACTTTCCATAATTCTCAAATACTGAAAACACATCAGACAGATATGGAATTATAATATTTACCGATAACATAGGCATACAAATAATGCATATAAGAAGCAGTACAACACAAGAAACTAAAGATATTCACTCTTCTATATAAAATTTATTTTCTATATTTTTATTGTTATTAACAATACCTGCTAATTTACCTAATCATTTAGCTCAATAAACAAAGGTTAAAGCAGATCCAAAAGCTAGAATCACAATAAGCCCAATTTGATGCGAATCAACAAAAGATACAAGACAAGCTCATTTGCTGATTAGCATTCCAAAAGGAGCAACAAACATAGACATCATTCCTATGATCATAAATCTAGCTAAACGAGGCATCTTAGTAAAAAGACCGTCCATGTCTTCTACTTCATGCCCCCCTGTTTTTTCTTGGGCACTTCCAACAGATAGGAACACTAAAGTTTTTGAAATTGAATGGAATATAACTAAAAATATAGCAGCTCAAATTGCCTCTGGTGTCCCTACACCGCAGCATGCAGTAACAAGCCCCATATTAGATATTGTTGAATACACTAAAATACGCTCTGAATTGGTTTCTGATACAGCAAGGGCTGAACATATGAAAAACGTTAATCCACCAATAATTAAAACCATTATTTGAGGATAGAGATTTATATAATACATTGGAGCTAATCTTATAAGTAAGTAAGCACCTGCCTTTACTACAGAGAAGCAATCAAATGCACATGAAGCAGAAACAGGAGCTTCTACCGACCTTAAAAGCCATGAGTGAAATGGCATTTGAGCAGTTTTTATAAATGCTACAATACTTAACAAACACAATGGTAGATCTACTGTGTGTGTACTTGTAAGTCCTTTATTAATAAACTCTTGAAGACTAATTAAATTTAGATTTAAAGCGCAAATATATAAAACAACTAGAAAACAAAGGCTACCAACTAAATTAATCGATAATTGTTTAAATGAACTTTTAATAGCTTTATCAGTTGATTTATACCTAATCAGAAAAAATGAAGAAAATGTAACAATCTCTAATCCAACATATATATTATTTAAATTATTACTAAAAATAATTATAAACATTGCAAACATTAACAAATATATAAAGAAAAAGAATCTTGCATTGCAAAGTTTATCTTTTGAATTTTTATCAAAATCTTTTTTGTAACTTAAAGTATATATACAAATTAAAGAACCAATTACAGAAACAATTATAGAAAGAATTACACTTAAATTGTCAACATGAAACGAACTTTCAATACTTGCATTGCTAAATACAAAGAAAGTTCCTAAAATATAGGAAGCTGTAGTGAGTATAAGCAGTACAGATGTAAAAACGTCTTTATATTTTATAGAGTAAAATAATAAAGCGGCGTAGACAAAAATACAGACAGCCTTTAATATGTTGTCAAAAATTAATTGTATGTTTTCGCTAAAACATAAATTAAACTCGGACTGTCCATTTATAAATATAGAGCTTGCCAGTATAATTGAGCCAGATATAATAAAAAAAGAAACTATATAAACAAGAATTTTTCTTAATAATTCTTTTTTTAAAACTAATTGTAGAAAACAAGTAATAAGCGAGATTGAAAATAAAGATAAAACTGTGTATGTTTCCAAAATGCTATCTCCTTTATATATAATTTAAGTGTAGCTACTTTCAAAATCAAATAGCTACACTTAAACATCTAAAAAATATTAATCTTGATAGAGATCTATAAGCTTCTTTAAATGATTGTATCTTTCAATTGCAGATTGCTCATTTTGTTTAAATAGATCTTCAGCTCTATCAGGAAATTCTCTAGTTAGTCTGTTATATCTAGCTTCGTTAAGCAAAAAGTCTCTATACTCACCTGCTGGCTGTTTTGAGTCAAGAGTAAATTTATTTTCAAGATCTGGATTAAATCTAAATAAGTTTCAATATCCACAATCAACAGCACGTTTCATTTCTTTTTGACAATTTGTCATACCGCCTTTAATTGCATGCATCTCACATGGTGAATATGCAATTATAAGTGATGGACCATTATAGCTTTCTGCTTCTTTTATAGCCTTTAGAGTTTGAGCTGGATTAGCACCCATTGCAACTTGTGCTACGTATACATATCCATAAGTCATAGCAATCTCTGCAAGGGATTTTTTCTTTACTTCTTTACCAGAAGAAGCAAACTGTGCAACTTGACCAATATTAGATGACTTAGAAGCTTGACCACCTGTATTTGAATAAACTTCTGTATCAAATACAAATATATTTACATCTTTTTTACTTGCCAGGACATGGTCTACGCCACCAAAGCCAATATCGTA
>CAVGFB010000149.1:0-3449 GCA_963628375.1 Gorillivita sp. (SeqCode) | reverse complement strand
GCCTACAGATGCTATGATTAAAATTAAAAAAACAGAATTGTTAAAACAATTTTATGGACAGCTTCAACAACAAGGGTTAACCTTTGATGCTTATTTAAACATGTATCATATTGATCAAAAAAAGTTTGATAAAGATCTAAAAACACAAGCACAAGAAGCTTGCAGTGGGGATGTAGCGCTAGAGGCTTATGGGCGTGCTAATAAAGTTGAGGTTAATAAAAGCGATATAGAAGACACATTTAAAGATGAACTTAAAGATAATTGAAAGCAAGCTTATAAGTCTTGAGAAAGTAACGGTGAGCTCCATAAAATAAAACGTGCTATTCTTCAAAAGAAAGCTGCAAAAATTCTTGTTGATACTGCTATTATTAAAAAAGAATCTGAATCTAAAACGACAAAAAAAGATAAACCTAACAGTGGAAAATCCAAATCAAAGACAAACGACAATAAAAAAGGTAATTCAAAAAAATAAATTTAAATACTTTGGAGTTAGTTATGAATAATTTAAATATTACGAGTCAAACAAGTAATACATTAGTTCCTGTTGTTGTTGAGCAAAGTGATAGAGGTGAGAGGTCTTATGATATTTATTCTAGACTGTTAAATGACAGGATTATATTTTTAGGAGAACAAGTTACAGATGTTTCAGCAAATACTGTAATTGCTCAGCTTTTACACTTAGAAAACCAAGATCCAGACAAGGATATTTCTTTGTATATCAATAGTCCTGGTGGATCTGTAACAGCAGGACTTGCTATTATGGATACAATGAATTTTATCAAATGTGATGTTTCTACTGTTTGTGTAGGGCTTGCTGCTAGTATGGCAGCTGTTTTGCTATCCAGTGGTGCACGTGGTAAAAGATATGCTCTTCCTAATTCAACTATATTAATTCACCAGCCTATGGGTGGAGTTCAAGGTCAAGAGACTGAAATTGCAATTGTTGCAGAGCAAATTAAAAAGACACGTGATAAATTAAATAAAATTTTAGCTGAAACTACAGGACAGAAATTATCAACTATTCAAAAAGACACTGATAGAGATAATTATATGTCTACTGAAGAAGCTCTAAAATATGGTCTGATTGACAAAATTCCAACAAGTCATTAATTTTTAATACAAAATGGCAAAAGACAGATCCTCTTCTAAAAAAAATAAACAACAAGACAAAACTCCTTCTTATTTAACGGATAGCTCCTCGACGGACAAAAAAACCTGTGATTTTTGTGGCCGATCTACAGACGATGTAGGAGCAATTATAAGAGGAGAAGTTGGTTGTACTATTTGTGATGATTGTGTTGCAAGATGTGTGCAGATTTTCTATGATGATTTAAATATTGATATTTTTCAGCGTGTAAATTTTGATAAAAATAAAAATCAAGATGATGACAGTAAAAACAACAATGAAGATATCTCAGAAGAAGAAATTGATGAATTTATGGGAGCCTTGCAAGATAGAATTCAAAAAATTCATCAACAACAAGAACAAGAAAATAAATCACGTGTAAATAAATATGCAAAAAACAATTATCCAACTCCTGAGCAGTTTGCTGAGCGTAAATTACCTACACCAACAGAGATGTATGATAAGTTATGTGAATATGTTATTGGTCAAGATGAGGCAAAAAAGGCTCTATGCGTAGCTGTTTACAATCACTATAATCGCATTAAGCTTAACTATCTAAAAAACAAAACTTTAAATAATTCAAAAGATGAAGAATCTCATAAACTTGATAAAAATGTCACAGAAGCACTAAATTTGTTTGATAATACAGATGTTAACAAGAGCAACATTTTACTTTTAGGCTCAACAGGTTGCGGTAAAACACTACTTGCACAAACCCTAGCTCGTATATTAGATGTTCCTTTTGCTATTGCTGATGCTACCGCTCTTACAGAGGCAGGATATGTTGGTGAGGATGTTGAGAGTATTTTACTTAAGCTTTTGATTGCAGCTGATATGAACGTAGATAAAGCTGAGCTTGGCATTATATATATTGATGAGATTGATAAAATTTCAAAAAAAAGTGAGAATGTATCAGTAACGCGTGATGTTAGTGGTGAGGGTGTACAGCAAGCTCTACTTAAAATTGTAGAGGGGACTGTCGCTAATGTTCCTCCAAAAGGAGGAAGAAAACACCCAGAGCAGGAGCTTATTCCTATTGATACAACAAATATCTTATTTATATTCGGGGGTGCTTTTGTAGGATTATCAGACATCATTGCTAAACGTGTTGATGATAATACCATTGGTTTTAACTCAAGCGTAAAAGGAACAAAAAAAGAAAATAAACCAGGTAATTTATCAAAATGTATACCTCACGATTTGATAACCTTTGGATTAATTCCTGAATTTATTGGAAGAATACCTGTTATTGCTTCGCTTAATGATTTGACTGAAGAGGACTTAATCACAATTTTAAAGGAACCAAAAAATTCTTTAATCAAACAGTATAAAATAATTTTTAAACTCCAAGATTGCGACCTTGACTTTACTGAATCTGCTTTAAGAGAAGTCGCAAAAACAGCTCTAAAACAAAAAACAGGAGCTAGAGGTCTTCGTAGCATATTAGAACATGTGCTTCAAGATTTAATGTTTAAATTGCCCGATATTAGTGGAACTAAGGCAGTTAAGATAACAAAAGAAAACATACAAGGAAAGTCAGATCCTCACATTGTTAAAGTTTCTGCTAAATAGAGTAGTATTAGTAAAGTTTTTATATTAAATTTAAATTTACTATAAAGGTTAACTTAAATCTAAAAAGGAGTAAAAAATGACAGAAATGACAAAATCATTAGTTTTGTTCAGCGGTTCTGCCAATCCAAAACTAGCACAAGAAATCTCTAAAAAACTTAACGTCCCATTAGGGGCAGAAGTTTTAGAACAATTTGCTAACGGAGAGATTTATGCTCAATATCCTAAAAGCATTAGAGGTGCTGATGTATTTATAATACAAAGTGTTGCTGGAGCCAAAGTAAACGATGCTTTAATGGAACTCCTTGTTATGATAGATGCTGCTAAACGTGCATCAGCTAGAACAATCACTGCTGTTATAACTCATTATGGATATGCAAGACAAGACAGAAAGGCTCTCCCTCGTGAGCCAATTACAGCAAAGCTTGTTGCCAATTTGATAACAGTTGCTGGTGCATATAGAATAATAACTATGGATTTGCACTGTGGACAAATTCAAGGTTTTTTTGATATCCCAGTAAATCATTTAACTGCTATACCTATTTTAGTAGATTATTTTAAAGCTAAAAATTTTGATTCAAAACAGCTTTGTGTTGTTAGCCCAGATTTAGGTCGTTCTAAAGCTGCAAAAAAATTCTCTGATTGCTTGAGCTGTGATTTTGTTATTATGCATAAGTCTCGCCCTAAACATAATCACGCACAAATAACAGCTCTTATAGGAGATGTTAAGGATAAAATTTGCATTATTAATGAT
>CAVGFB010000148.1:0-2617 GCA_963628375.1 Gorillivita sp. (SeqCode) | reverse complement strand
TGCGTGAGATGATAAAGATGTAAAATATTCTAGATCATTTAACACACAAGAAGAAAGAGAAGAAGCAAACATTGAAAAATGGAAAGAAAGAGTGATTAATTTAGGTCCTTTAGGACTGATGTGAATATTTTTAAATAAAACAGCAACAAACTTTAGTGATGGCTCATTTGCATGAGAATATGAAAAACCATGAATGATATCTAATGTTGGAGACAACATGATAGTCAAATTTATATACGGGATAGATAGTCCACATAACATCAACTTAGCAAATAACTTATTTTCATACCCTTATCAAAGTATATGATTTGCTATTTTAATAGGATGTTGATTACTAAAACTAGACAAGTCTTTATCTAAAAGTAAATCATGTTTATTTATTACAATTTTAGCTATAAGTGCTTTTTTGACAATATTTGAACCAGACTCGAGATATTTGCTTTTATATTTGCCATTCTTTTGTATAACATCAATTTTGGGATGATACACAGCATCAAAAATAATTAATAAAAATTACATACTTAGTAATATCAAAACTTTAAAGGCATAAATCAAACTTCCAGTACTTTTACTGCCCTTATTAAATAGACTTAACAATTGAAGTTACAAGATTTGTAAACTTTTCAGAAATTGATTTACCAGTTTCAATAACCTCTGAGTCATCAAGTTTATCACTACTTTTACCTGCTGCTTTATTTGTAATAACACTAATTCCGCATACTTCCATGCCCATATGAGTAGCAGCAAGTGATTCAACTGTTGTACTCATGCCAACAGCGTTAGCGCCTAAAATCTCAAACATTCTAATTTCTGCTGGTGTTTCATACTGAGGACCTGAATTTTGAAGAAAAACACCCTCTTTAAGTTCGATTCCTAAATTTTTGGCACATCTTTTTGCAATTTTTTGCAATCGCTTAGAGTAAACACAACTCTGATCCGGAAACCTAACACCTAGCTCATTAAAATTTGGTCCTACTAGTGGACTATTCACAAAAGATGATATATGATCAGTTATTAACATTAAATCACCTTGATTTAAATAATCACTAATTCCTCCAGCTGCATTTGTCACTATTAAGCTTTTAGCACCTAAAAGTCCCATAACCCTAACAGGAACTATAATGTCAGTCATATTGTAACCTTCATAATAATGAACTCTGCCACACATACAAATAACATTAACATTATCCACCCTACCTAAGATAAATTTACCATGATGATTTTCATTTGTAGAAGTAGGGAAACCTGCTAGCTCAGAATATGAAACCTCGCCCTTAAATTCAATATCGTTTTGAAACTCCATTAATCCTGAGCCTAAAATAATTGCAACATCAGGAATAAGGTCAATTTTATTTAATATATAGTTTTTAAAACTTTTTAAATACCTCATATGTTCTTGACTTGAAATCATAAAGCTCCTTAAATTTTACTTATTCAATTTTCTCAGAAACAATAAATCTAGGTCTATTTTTGACCTCTGAAAATATACGACCAAGATAAATACCCAAAATTCCAATTGATAAAAGGCAAATACCTCCTATAAACCAAATAGACAACATTAATTGGGATCAACCTGGAGTAGATGAGTTGTTTATTAAAGAAACTACAAGATCAATACCGTTAATAATTGCTACAAGTACAAAGATAAGACCAATAATAAATATAATTTTTAAAGGTCTTGATGAAAATGAAGTAACTCCGTCACACGCTAGCTTAAACATCTTTTTTTTAGTATATCTTGATTCTCCAGCCAATCTAGGAGCTATTTTATCCTCAACATAATCACTTCGATAATTAAAAGATGCTATAATGCCTCTCAAATAAAGTGCTGATTCTTTATAAAGAGACAATGTATGTATAACTTTATTACTAACAAGTCTAAAATCAGCATGATTGTATACAGTTTTTATTCCTAATAATTTTAAAAATTTATAGTAAATTTTTGCACTTGTTCTTTTAAAAAAACTATCTGCCGATCTATTAGTTTTAACTCCGTATACTACATCACATCCCTTTGAAAACTTATCAACCATATCTTGAATTGCATTTATATCATCTTGCAAGTCACAATCAATAGTTACAGCACAGTCACACTTATTCTCTACATCCAACATTCCAGCCATGAGTGCATTTTGGTGACCCGAGTTATAACTTAAATTTATTCCTTTGACTCTGGAGTCTTTATTATGCAAACTCTTGATAATTTCTCAAGAGTTGTCATTAGAACCATCATTAACAAACACAATAAAACTATTTTTAGAAATTTTTTTATCTTTAGTAAGTTTATCTAAAACACTAAGTAATTTTTCACTTGATTGAGATAATAAATCTTGTTCATTGTAGCATGGAGATACTATAGCAAGTTTAACCATGATACCTACTTAAATAAAGGTTAGCAAACTCTTTATACGTCAAAAAATCTACGTTTTCAGACAAAAGCTTAGAAATCAAGTTATCAAGTCTTATACACATGTTTGTTCCGATATTCTTCTTTACAATCGGAAGCATGTGTTTTTTTATCTCTTGTGTGTGATCCACAAATTCCCAGGGATGAAAATACGTATTAAAAAACCCGTCATGTTTAATTACAGACTTAACCATTCTGTAATATATTGAC
>CAVGFB010000147.1:0-4754 GCA_963628375.1 Gorillivita sp. (SeqCode) | reverse complement strand
GTTCTCATACTTATGATCATGCAAGAGCATCTGGTGGCGTTGATGTAACGCTTCTAAACGCAGAGGAACAAATACAAGAAATAACAAAAGGACAATCTGTATTGTCAAGTGCTTTAGGTCATAAGTGTTCTACTATAATGAGATTACCAGGTGGCAATTTAAATGAAACAACAATAAGACTTATGGCTCCTTACGTAAGTGCTGAAATTGGTTGGAACGTTGATACTGGAGATTGATCTTGCCCGGGCAAAAATAAAATACTAAATGCTATGAAACAAGCGAGCAGTGGTGACATTATTTTGTGTCATGATGGAGGTGGAGACAGATCTCAAACTGTGGCAGCGCTTAAAGAAGCTCTTCCCTATTTAAAGGAAAAAGGATATAGTTTTGTTACTGTTGAAGAATTAATGAATTATCCAAAAGCTGAAAATAATAAATCAAAAAAATAACTAAATAATCTGCTCACTTATCGTTTTGTTTAAATAATTAACACACTTAAAAATACAATTTAGAGCCACACAATCATCAATAAAACTCACCTCAATTCTTGCTCTTTTGTACCCATCGTTCTTTAAAGAGTTTTCTCATTTTGAAATCCCAAAAACTTCAACCTTTTTATTAATTTTTTTAAAATGTGAAATTTGTGAATCTATTATTAAATGCTCAAAGATATGTGGAATAGATGTATGTTTAAGATTGTCGATAAAATCTAATTCGTTATTGTTTCTGCATAAATGTTGTGAAAGACTAGGAAAATCTTTTAATATTTTTTTTGCTGATCATTCATTACAATATAATGCATTTTTACTACATTCGATATATATTATTATTCTATATCGCTTAACGTGAATATTTATGATATTAATTGGACCTGTCAATGAGAAATCCAAAACAGAACTATTTAAAAAATTTAATTTAAGTTTTTTTTGTAGCAATCTTATCTAATAAAATACTGCTAGAATTATCTAAAATATTACCTGAACTACTATCGTTTTTGTTTTCATTAGTATTTGCAATCTGACTATAAGAAACTGAAATTTCCTTGTCTTGAATAATTGAAATCACATAGTCAAAAAATCATTTAAGGTCGCTAAACATAGTTGTCACAAAATTATAATTTCCGTCTTCAATAAAAGCAACTTGCGTTCTATCAAAGTTAAATCTATAATGACATTGACCTTCATAATTGCCTGTTTTAAAAGTAATAACTTTAGATACAGTATCAATCTGATATTCAAAAATTGTATTTTTATCTAAGTACATTTTGTACTTATCAATGTTAATTTTTGCATTTGATTGACTTATTTGTCAATTGCTTACTAAATCACCTGCGTCATCATACCTAAATCATCTATTTCAAGCAGAAAATAAAACAATAACCAAAGTAATGAAAATAAAAACAGATAGAACAATTTTAAGTGGGGATAATTTTTTATTTTTACTTAAACGTTCTTGTTCTTTTTGAAAATCTATAACTTTTTTTTTCGATGTGTTTACCCTATCTTCAATTTTGTTTTCCAATATTTGATTGCTAGTATCATTTTCAAAATTTTCTGTATTTATTACACTACTAGAGTTTATTGTATTATTTTCTGTATCATTGCTCATTTGTATAAACACAAAACTTATTTTATAACATCAACACCCATATACTCGCGTAGTGCCTCAGGAACAGTTATGCTGCCATCTTTATTTTGATAATTTTCAAGAATTGCAGCCATAGTTCTTCCAACCGCTAAACCGCTTCCATTTAGAGTATGAACGAATCTACTTCCTTTAAACTTATCTGGATCTTTATACTTTATGTTAGCTCTGCGGGCTTGAAAGTCTCAGCAATCACTACATGATGAAATCTCCTTATAATCGTTATAGCTTGGAAGTCATACTTCAAGGTCGTATGTTTTACAAGCAGAGAATCCAGTATCTCCCGTGCACAATGAAACAACTCTATATGGCAACTCAAGAGTTTGTAGAATATTTTCTGCATCTTTTACCATAAGTTCTAAGTCCTGCTGGCTTTCATCTTCTTTAGCAAACTTTACCATTTCAACTTTACTAAACTGATGAACTCTTATAATGCCTCTAGTATCACGCCCTGCAGCTCCAGCTTCACTTCTAAAACAAGGAGTAAAACTGCAAAATTTTGTTGGAAGCTCAGAAGCATCTAGAACTTCTCCAGCATATAAATTTGTAAGTTGAACCTCAGCAGTTGGAATTAAATACATTCCGTCTGTAGTCTTAAATAAATCTTCCTCAAACTTTGGAAGCTGACCTGTTCCAGTAAGAGTATTTTTATTTGCCAGGATAGGAACTCATCATTCTGTGTATCCTCTTGAATTATGAATATCAATCATGAAATTGATTAATGATCTCTCTAGTTTAGAACCAAGACCTCGAAGAGCATAAAATCTAGACTTTGCTAATTTAACACCTCTATTAAAGTCGATTATATTATTATTAACTCCTAAATCTCAATGAGGCAAAACTTCAAAATCGAAATCTGGTTGGTCTCCTCACCTTCTAACTTCAACATTGTCATTTTCATCTTTACCTACAGGAACTGACTCGTGCGGCAAGTTAGGAAGTCGCATTAAAAAGTGATTCATTTCTTCTTCGGTTTGAGATCTTTGAGCAACAGCATCTTTTAGCTCTTCATTTATATCTTTAACTAACTCTTTAGTTTTGTTAGCTTCTTCTAAATTGCCCTCTTTCATATATAGACCAATTTTTTTACTTTGGGCATTTCTTTTTTGCTGTAAAAGCTCCTCACGAGAAATAACTTCGCGTCTTTTTTTGTCAAGTTCACAAAATTTATCAGCATCAAAATCCTCGTTTCTTGTTGCTAGAGCATTCTTTACATAGTCTAAATTATCGCGAATAAATTTTAAATCTAACATTTAATCCCCCTTTGTATTTTTGGTGCGGGCAAAAGGACTTGAACCTTCATGAAGTTAAACTTCACTAGCACCTGAAGCTAGCGCGTCTGCCAATTTCGCCATGCCCGCATTCTCCTTTATAAACTCTTGTTAATTCTATATTATTTGTTTAAATAAATTATAACAAAGCACACACTAATAAAAATATTTTAAAATATTTTAAATTTTTCTTGCAATATTAAAATGTTTTTGTAATAATACAGCACTGCTTATTTAATTTTACGGAATTGTAATTTAGATAAGTTGTCCCCTTAGTCTAACGGTTAGGACACGGGCCCTTCAAGCCTGAGATACGGGTTCGATTCCCGTAGGGGGCACCATCAAAAGTGTTATACTTTTGTGACAAGCTATGCGGACCGGTAGCTCAGTTGGTAGAGCAGCGGACTTTTAATCCGAAGGTCGGGAGTTCGAGACTCCCCCGGTCCACCAGCTTATTTGAGCCATCATAAGATTGGAGTGTCGTCCAACGGTAGGACACCAGTTTTTGGTACTGGCTATGAGGGTTCGATTCCTTCCACTCCAGCCAATCCATTTTTAAAATTTTGTCTCAATTTTACATTTTGTAATAAAAATGTAATTTATTAAGTATTTATATTTTCCCATTTTCAACATTAAATTTCTTTTACTAAGCTTTAATGTAACAAACTTTCTTTATTCTTCTCTATGGTTCAAGTAAGAAAGGGCAAAATAATGAACGCGATTGAGTCAAAAAATAAACAAACAATAAAAAATATCAAGAAAAATAAAAAGAAGAAATCAAAAAATAAGAATACTTCCAACATGCCAAAAAATCATAAAAACATAAGAAATTATGACTTTGGTCGACGCGGAGAGGATGCTGCGTGTAATTACTTAAAGTCTAAAGGATACGAAATTATATATAGAAACTGAAAGACTGCAGATGGCGAAATCGATATAGTGGCATTAGAAGATGACATTTTAGTTTTTATTGAAGTAAAAACTCGTTCCAATCTTAATTGTGGGCTACCGGAAGATTCTGTAGGACCTAAAAAAAGAAAAAAATATGAGATTCTCGCTGCAGACTTTTTGAAATCTCATGATTATGTTGATATTGGACTTAGATTTGATGTTATAGGAATATTATCCTGTGGAGAAAAAAAGGTTATGGTAAGGCATCATGTTAATGCCTTTGGTGCAGCCTAATAAATCAAACATCAATAAAAAGATATAAACATGGGACACAAAACAGGAAAATTTAGTTTATTAAGTGCAACTTTACGTGGCGTTGAGGCTTATCCGGTTACTGTAGAGGTTTCTGTGTCTGCTGGAATACCGTGTATGAGTATTGTAGGAATGCCAGATACTTCTATACAAGAATCTAAAGAAAGAATTCGATCAGCAATTAAGAGTTGTGGGTTTCAAATGCCTGCAAATAGAATTGTTGCAAACTTAGCACCAGGTTCGATAAAGAAATCTGGAAGCGGTTTTGATCTTTCTATTGCGGTTTGCATACTAGCAGCAACAGGCCAAATCCCATTAGATAATTTAAATGATATGTTAATTGTAGGTGAGTTATCCCTAGACGGTACTATAAGGTCAGTACCTGGTATTTTAGCTTTTGGTTTGTGTGCACAAAAAAATAATAAATCTCTTTTAAGCCCTCCTGCATGTGACCAATGTGTTGAAATAAAGGGAACAAAACAGTTAAATGTTTTGAACTTAAAAGATTTTGTTGATCAAAATTTTAGATATGCAAATTTTAAAAACTATCAAAATAACAATGTAGAATTTTTTGATTTTAGTGACATATCTGGACATGACATTGCAAAAAGAGCATTAACTATAGCAGCATGCGGC
>CAVGFB010000146.1:0-5515 GCA_963628375.1 Gorillivita sp. (SeqCode) | reverse complement strand
TTGTTGTAGGATTGAGTGTTGCCTATAGTCTTTTAACATGTTTTGTAGTTGAAGTTAATTGATATGGTGATGTTTTTATGTGATCATATAGAGACCTACTCAGACAAATTACTTTTTGAGTGTAAATTGTAAATTATTCTTAAATTATGTAAAATCTAATATTTTACACTTTTATACTTGTTGTTATAATGTAGAATATAAAAGAAATAAGGAAGGTGTTCTTAAATTAATATAAATAGAAATATTTCATCTAGAAAAAGAAATACAAAAAATTTTTCTGAACTTAAAAGAAGAACTTTTAATAGAACTCCTATTAAAAGTGTATCTAGTATTAATAGCAACAATCATCCTTTCATTTCTAGCCAGGATCCTAATGAGTACAGCCGTAATAACTCTAAAACTAGATATAATTCAAAAAAATTAAAGAGTAAAAAAAAGAAACGAATCGTAATTGCTAGTACGATTATTGGTTTAATCGTTGCAATTGTTATTGGTATTTTTGTTGCTATGGCATCTATTTTCGGAGGGATGAATTGAGGCATGAACAATATTGGTCTTGTTTCAACACAATATGCAGATCAACCTTTTTACATGGTTTTAATGGGTATTGACTCATCAGATGAGAGGAAAAGCGATGGTAGCGGATCAAGTGATGAAGACTTTCGATCCGATAGTATGATTTTGTGTAGAGTAGACCCAAAATCAAAAAAAGTTACTATGCTTTCAATTCATAGAGATATTGAAGTTGACATGGGTGAACATGGCACTCAAAAAATAAATGCAGCTCATAGTTTAGGAGGCCCAGAACTTGTTGTTAAGGCTGTATCCAACTTAACTGGTCTTGATATCAATCATTATGCAGAAATTAATTTTGATGGTTTTAAAGCTGCAGTTGATTCATTGGGCGGAGTAGAAATGAATGTACCTATGCAAATTGCTGATCCTTATGCTGGTTATGTACCTGCTGGCAATGTAACACTTAATGGCGATATGGCACTAGCTCTAGCACGTTCAAGACATTCATATGACGATTATGGTGATGGTGATAAATTTCGAGCAGCAAATCAGCGTTCGCTATTATCTGCAATAGCAAAAAAAGCTCTTAATAGTGATGTTGTGACAATCGCAAATACTGTCACTTCTCTTGCACAATACATAAAAACAGACTTTGGTTTAAATGATATGATTGGACTTTTGCAACTATTTAAAGGGATCAATCCTGATAAAGATATATATTCAGCCATGACTCCTACAGAGGGAGTATACAAGGATGGTGGATGGTATGAGCAACTAGATAAAACTAAATTTAAGAAAATGATAGAACGTATGGAACAAGGACTTCCCCCGAGTGAAGAGACCGTAATTGATGAATCAACTGGAGCAGTGCTTTCAAGTGCTGGTGATGGTGGAAGTTCTTCTAGCTCATCTTCCAATTCTGGATCGAGTAAATTGTCTGGGAGTATAGCAGTCAGAAACGGTACAACCAAAGAGGGCAAGGCAGCTGTTGCCAGTGCAAGTTTAGCTGCACTTGGATTTAGTACATCTGTAGGGAATGCAAATAGTCTAGATTACACACAGACTATTGTTGTTTATAGTGAAGACTCACAAAAATCTACTGCAGAAGCAATAAGAGATAATTTAGGATGTGGGCAGGTTATAAAAAATAATGGGGAGTATATATTTACTAGTGATTATCTTGTCGTTGTTGGAACCGACTATAATGGTTAGACATAAAATCAATTGGTTATTCTATAATTTTGTTATAATCACCATATAATAATATAAATAAAATAAGGAGGAAACATGGGAAAAAGTTTAAGAAAAATTATTATTGGAGGAGTTATAGGAGCTACCTTGGGTGTTTTATATGCTCCAAGAGCTGGAAAAAAGACTAGAGAAATAATTGCAGAGAAGACAGAAAGCCTTTGAGGTGAAGAAGCTCAAAATCAGGGTACAATAATAGGTGAGGTTGCAAAAACAACAAAAAGTGCGATTAACGCTACAAAAAATGTTTGTAGTGATGTTATCGGAGCAAAGGCCGATAAGACTTTAGACCCTGAAAATGAAATGTCTGCTAACAATAAAGAATATATTGAAGATAAGGCATCTGATTTTAGCGAGTCAAATGTAACTCCTGTTTTTAGTGAAAAAAATGATGAACTTAGAGAACGCATTGAGAACGCACGTGTTGAAATTTCCGGTAAAGTAAAAGAGAACTTAAACGATCACAAAAAAACAGCAGAAGCAAAAGCTAATATAGAAGATGCTTCAAAAGATTGCAAAGACACTAAAGATTCAAAAGATACAAAATAAATTTTTTACTTTTCATTTTTCTTATATCCTCTCTTGAATTAAAAAAAGAGAGGATTGTTTATTTTTTGGAGTCAAATTTAATCATTCATTAAACAGAATATAATCAAATTTAAGTGCTATAATATATGCATTCATTATTACTTAAATAAAACTTAAAGGAGAATAATGGCAAATCATGTTAGGAAAAGTTTTGATACATCTTCTTTAAATTTGCCAAATGTAGATGTTGCACAGATGAGAGAAAATGCTGCAGAACCAGTAATTACATTTGATAGATGTACTAAAATTTATGAAGCTCAACCAAACAAGCCTGCATTAAACGACATTAGCGTACAAGTTTTTGCTGGTGAGTTTGTTTTTTTAGTAGGGCATAGTGGAAGTGGAAAGTCAACTTTCATTCGTCTCTTAATAAGAGAGCTTAAACCAACGCGAGGTCATGTATATATTGCAAATGAGGATTTAGGTTCTATGCGTAGTTGACGTGTTCCTTATCTAAGAAGAAATATTGGGTGTGTATTTCAAGATTTTAAGTTATTACCTAATAAAACAGTTTTCGAAAATGTTGCTTTTGCACTTGAAGTTATTGGCAAGTCAAGACATGTTGTAAAAACACAAGTTCCTGAGGTTCTACGCCTTGTAGGGTTAGGAGAAAAGCTTGACAAATATCCTGATCAGCTATCAGGTGGAGAGGCTCAGCGTGTATCGATTGCACGTGCTATTGTTAATAGGCCTCCTCTTTTGATTTGTGATGAGCCTACAGGTAATCTTGATCCACAAACTTCACGTGGAATTATGGATTTGCTCGAAAGGATTAATATCACAGGTACCACAATATTGATGGCAACACATGATAGAGAAATGGTAAATACGATGAGAAGAAGAGTTATCGCACTTGATCACGGTGTTTTGATGCGTGACCAAGATAGGGGGGTGTACGGAAGCAATGTCTAGTTTTTTTTATTTCTTAAGAGAATCTCTAAAAGGTTTTAGACGAAATTTGTCTACCGCAGTTGGTTCTATAATTACTATATTTTTGTCATTATTAATTATTGGTCTTTTTTTAATTGGCGGAATTATATTAAACAATATTGTTCAATCTGTTGAGGACGAGGTAACTATAACTGCCTATATTGCAGATGATGCACAAAGTTCTGATATTCAAAAATTAACTGAAAAGATTCAATCTCACGATAATGTAAAAAATGTAAACTTTGTTACAAAGGATGACGCTCTAGAGAAATTTAGAAATTCAATGGCACAATCTCCTGAGATTATCGAGCAACTTAATGGCAACAACCCTCTACCGGCCTCCCTTGATATTGAGCTTAAGTCTCCTCAAAGTGTAGATAATCTAGCTAATGAGATTAAGTCAGATAGCTTATTTACTTCAATTTGCGATAATAAATCAGATCCGCAGGATTCTTTAAAGTATGGGAAAAAAACAGTTGATAAATTATTTGCTGTTACAAATACTATAAGATTTGTTGGCATCGCACTTGTATTTTTATTAATCATAATAGCAATGATATTTATCAATAACACTATTAGGCTTGCCATTATGGCGCGTAGAAAAGAAATTGGCATTATGCGTTTAGTAGGAGCTTCGAATGGCTTTATCAGAGGACCATTTTTAATGGAAGGTTCTATTCAAGCTTTAATAGGTTCTTTATTATCAATTTTGATTATCGAGATAATAAGAATATTTGGGCTTCCTTCGATGGCAAAGACACTAGCTTGAATGCCAATAAATATTCCTGTTCAGACTTTTTTAATAATTTATTTGGTTTTAGTTGTTTCAGGTATTTTAATTGGTATTATAGGTTCAGCATTAGCTATGCGTAGATATCTTAATGTCTAATTAAATACATCTACGTATTTATTCTATATATGGTTAAAAAAAATAAAACTAGGAATAGCAATATAGCTAAATTTAGGCATCGTACAAAAAAATCTCGATATATTTATATTTTTGCTGTAACCGTTCTTGTTTTATGTTCTTTTTGTGTAGGATTTTGTATAAGAGGAAATTCGGATTTAATGAGTAAATATGGTTTCTTATCTGATGGTTACCAAAAGACAACTTCAGCAAATATAGATTCTGTAGATACAACTCTAAATTCTAGAATTAAAGAATTAGAAGATATACTAACTCAAGATAGCTTAGATAATATAGATGTTGACAAGTCAACAGAAGACGCCATGAATTCAATATCTAAATCAATAAATGATAGTTATTTTAAATATTATTCTCCTAGCAGGTATAATACTTACTTAAGTGAATCTTCAACAAATACTTCAAACTATGGGGTTGGATTTTTGCTTGGAGAATATGAGGGATTAGCTTATGTAGTGGATGTTTTTGAAGGATCTTCAGCACAAATGCAAGGTGTAAAGCGGGGGGATTTTATTGTAGGAATAAATGGAGATGTACGCACAGATTGATCCGTCTCAGAAGCTAGCAGTGCCTTAAGCTCTCAGGATGAAACTTCTATATGGGTTACATTTAGGCGCCCTAAATCACTTAGCACTAGCGGAGGCGATGAGCTTACTTTAGAGCTTAAAACATCAAAAACAACCGCTCAATGTATAACTTCTAATTTAGATGAGAATGTTGGGTATATTAAGGTAGCTCAAATAACTACAGATTCTGGAGATGAAGTTTCAAGACAGGTTGCAGCCTTAGAAGCAAGTGGTGCAAAAAGTTATATTTTAGACTTACGTGATTGTCCAGGAGGATATTTAACACAAGCAAAAAAAATATGTAGCGTTTTTATGTCTTCAGGAACTTTTTGTCAGGTAAAAACTAAAGATGGTATTGCTTCTAGGACAATTGATGGTATGGTTGCAACAAGTAAACCTCTTGTGGTTTTAGTTAATGGAAATACTGCATCTAGTGCTGAAGTAATAGCATCAGCTCTTCAGTATAACAATATAGCAAGGGTAATAGGTGTTAAAACTATGGGTAAGGGTAGCGTTCAAAGTTTAAAAAAATTAAGTTTTGGTGGTGCTATAAAATACACAGTTGCTTATTATCTAACCCCAGACGGAAAAGATATCGAAAATACTGGAGTATCTCCTAATATTTACGTAGAAAATTCCTCTAATAGAGACAATCAATACAAGATAGCAAAAAATTTAGTAGATTAACATCAAAAATTAAAATTCTATGTTTATAAACATATTTTAAATTAATTAATAATGT
>CAVGFB010000145.1:0-7595 GCA_963628375.1 Gorillivita sp. (SeqCode) | reverse complement strand
GTTTAAATCATAACTATCAAACTTGTTTTCCTCAATTTCATTATCTTGTACAATTTGATAGTTCAATCAATCTCTACACTGTTTTTTATGGTTGAAACATCAATCCATAAATAATTTTCAATTGGAAATGGCTTGACCCTTAAAGTTAGTTCACTTTTTCTTTGAAAAATAATTATAAAATTCTTTTATTTCTGTGGTTTGCCTGCCTGCCTGCCTGCCATAGGATAAAGCTTCATCTAGTGTTGGCGGAGTTAATACTAAAAGATTAGAAGCTTCTTCGCTAGAAGTAAAATCAAAATTCTTCTCAGTAATGGTTGACTTTAAGTCATTAGCAGCATTGCAGGAGCATCCCTCATTATTATTATATTTATTATTATTATATTTATTATTATTAGGGGGAAATTTTTTCCCTTTCGATGGGAAATTTTTTCCTGTTCTAAGGGAAATTTTTTCCCTTTCGTCTTGAGCAGGGGATATACAGTCACTGTCATTTGTCTTATTGTTATCATCAAAGTCTTTCACATAAATTCTCTTTGTTGGATTCATTCCAATTTTTATTCTCTCAATTAATCCAATTTCTTCTAATTCAGAGAAATATTTTGTAACTGATCTAACAGTGCAACCCAATAATTTACTTGCTTCTTTTCTTGATAAATAAACAAATACACGCCCTTCACTGTCTAATCAATTATTCTCCTCACTCAAAGAAGTACGATTAAGCAAAATGCTATAAAGCACTTTACAATGCAAAGAATAGTTTTTAAATTCTTCATCTATAATCAAACATTGCGGAATTTGATAGAAGATCCTCTTTTTCTGATCTCCTTTATGAAAGTATGAATATTTTTTCTTTTCAGTCATGATAGTTGTGCGAGTATATAAAAAACCTTGTCAGCTTTTTAACCCCTAAAAATCCAAAATAGCTGTATAATGGATACACTTCTTAGTTAAATTTAACAAAATACCTGCTTATAATACACTTATTGTCTGCGGTATCTGGGGTTCGAATCCCCATCTCTCCGCCAGAAATTTTTTATTAAATTTAAAAATTTTTTGTTAAAATAGCAAAAGTTAAAGTGAACGTAAAGGTTCCACCTGGGTTAGCGAGTAAGCTAGCGGGTATTAAAAAAAGAATAGTTCTTTTCATAATGCCCGTAAAAGACGGGTATTTTTTTTGTTTAAAATAAAACGAGACAAGAAAGGTAAGTGATAAAAATAGCTAATCAAAATTTAAGAATTAATAGAAGAATTAGGGCTAGAGAATGTATTCTGGTTGGTTTTAATGGTGAGCAAATGGGTCAATATGCTGTTAGAGACGCCCTTGAAATTGCTCAACGTGAAAATCTTGATTTAGTTGAGGTAACTCCAAATCAAAATCCTCCAGTATGCAGAATTATGGATTACGGCAAGTATAAGTACAATAAAAACCGTAAAGCAAAGGCAAATAAGAAAAACACAAAGAAAATTGAAGTAAAAGAAATGAAGTTCAGACCAAAAATTGATACTGGAGATTACGAAACAAAAAAGAAACATATGCTTCGATTTTTAGGACAAGGAAATAGAGTTAAAATCACAATTATGTTTCGAGGAAGAGAGATGGCACATCCAGAACAGGGTCTTAGCATCTTAGAGAAGCTTGCAGACGATTTAGTAGATATAGCTGTTGTAGAAGCTGCACCTAAAATGGAGGGTAGAAATATGTTTATGACCATTGCTCCTCTCAAAGAATATGTTAGAAAGTCTCAAGCAGAAATTGAAGAAAAAAAGATAAAGGGTAAACAATCTAGGCGTAATCGTGAAGCTGAATTACGAGCAAAACAAAAAGCCGAGATGTACAACAAAGATAATTAGTTTAACAAAGGAGATAATATGCCAAAAATGAAAACACATAGTGGTACTGCAAAGCGTTTTAGAACAACGGGAACAGGTAAAATTATGCGAGCAAAAGCTTTTAAAAGTCATATTCTTGCAAAAAAATCTCAAAAACGTAAACGTAATTTTAGAAAAGAAACTGAGGTTAAATCTGCAAATAGTAAAGTTATTGCTCACAACTTAGGGCTTAGATAAGCACATTTAAAAAGAAAGGATAAGGTGATATAAATGGCTAAAGTAAAAAGAGCAGTTAACGCAAAAAAGAAACGCCGCGAAGTTTTAGATCAAGCACGCGGATATTATGGACAAAAATCGCGCAGTTATCGTAACGCAAAACAACAAGTTATGAAGTCTATGCAGTATCAATACCGTGATAGACGTAACTTTAAACGCTCAATTAGAAGACTTTGAATTACAAGAATTAACGCAGGTGCTAGATTAAACGGAATGAGCTATTCAACATTTATGAATGGACTAAAAAAAGCTGGTATTTTGCTTGATCGTAAAGTATTGGCCGACATGGCAGTAAATGACAAAAAGGCATTTACAGGTCTTGTCAAAATTGCTAAAAAAGCTAGTTAAAATAAAGATTTTATATTAAGGAGGAACAATGAAAATTACAGATTGTCATGCAAGACAAATTTTAGATTCAAGAGGTAACCCAACAGTTGAGGTTGATATAACTCTTGAAGACGGTTCTTTTGGTCGTGCTGCTGTACCATCTGGTGCTAGCACAGGAGCATTTGAAGCAGTTGAACTTAGAGATGGGAAAAAGGATTATTACAACGGAAAAAGTGTAGAAACTGCTGTTAATCATGTAAATACTACATTAAAAGATGTTGTTGTGGGTATGGATGCTGAAGATCAGCGTGCTATCGATGAAGCTATGAAACAAGCTGATGGAACAAAAAACAAGGCAAAATGTGGTGCTAATGGAATTTTAGGAGTTAGCTTGGCAGTAGCTAAAGCGGCTGCTGAAAGTGGATTTCTACCACTTTACAAATATGTAGGAGGCAATAATGCTCACACACTTCCTGTTCCTATGATGAATATTCTCAACGGTGGTGTACATGCAGATAACAACGTTGATTTTCAAGAATTTATGATTATGCCTGTAGGGGCTAAATCTTTTAATGAGGGCTTGAGATGATGTGCTGAAATTTATGCAACTCTTAAAAGCGTATTACATAAAGCTGGGTTAGGTGGCGGAGTTGGAGACGAGGGAGGCTTTGCTCCTAACTTAAAAACTAACGAAGAACCACTTAAATACATTGTTGAAGCAACAAAAGCTGCAGGCTATGAACCTGGTCGTGACATTAAAATTGCTATGGACCCTGCTACAAGTGAAGTTTATAATTCTGAAACAAAAAAATACGAACTTAAAGGTGAAGGAATTGAACTAACAGCAGATGAAATGGTTGACTACTGAGAAGCTCTAGTTGAAAAATATCCTATCATCAGTATTGAAGATGGTATGGCAGAAGAAGATTGAGAGGGCTGAAAGAAGCTTACAGACAGAATTGGTAAAAAAGTACAACTTGTTGGTGATGATTTATTTGTTACTAACACAGAACGCCTAGAAAAAGGCATAGAAAAAGGTTGTGCAAATGCAATATTAATAAAAGTTAATCAAATTGGAACACTTACAGAGACTCTTGATGCTATAGAGCTTGCTAAGACACATGGTTACACCTGTGTTATGAGTCATAGAAGTGGTGAGACAGAAGACACAACAATTGCAGATCTAGCAGTTGCATGCAACACGGGTCAAATCAAAACTGGTGCTCCTTGCAGAACAGATCGTGTTTGCAAATACAACCAACTTTTACGTATTGAAGAAGCACTTGATAAACAAGCTGTTTATCCTGGAATTGATGCTTTTTACAATATTTAACTAATTTTATACCCTAGCTTTTGCTAGGGTATTTTTTTAATAGCATTTTACTTTTGATAAAGCTATAATTAATTTATGAATAAAAAGAACAATCCAAATAATGAAGTCGAAGAGTTTAATTATTTTAGCGGCAAACTAATAAAAAACAATCATACAAAACAAAAAAATATCAATTCCTCAACTCAAAAATCAACAGAAAATTTATATTCTGAAAATTCTATTACTTGCAATAAATTAGACACTCATGACTCTAACTTTCCTAATACTGTAGATGATCAAATTAAAAGACGTTGAGCGTGAGTCGAAGTTGATTTAAGAGCTATAAGCAACAATTTAAGAGTAACCAAAAACTTTGTTGGACCAAATGTAAAGATAATGGCAATAGTTAAAGCTAATGCTTATGGACATGGTACAGTTAGAGTTGCTAAAACTGCACTTAACAGTGGAGCTAGCATGCTTGGAGTGTCTAATGTTAACGAGGCTTTAGAACTACGTTTTGCTGGGATTAATTGCCCTATTTTAGTATTAACTCAACCTCCCCAAACATCTATTGATTGTTTGGCTAAATATGACATTATGCCTTCTATTTATACTGCTGATTTTGCTATAAACTACGGCGAAGCTTGTATGAATCAAAATAAAACAGCTCCTTATCATTTAGCTGTAAATACAGGCATGAATCGTATTGGAGTCGATTGAGATAAGACAAGTAATTTACTTGCACAAATTAATTTTCATAAAGCACTTAAACTTGAAGGAACTTTTACTCATTTTGCTACAGCAGATGAATCTGAAACCCTTGATTTTGAGAAGCAATATAGACGTTTTTGTTTATGTCTAGATACTCTTAAAAGCTCAGGGTTTGATCCTGGAATTATCCATTGTGCAAATACTGCTGCGATTTTTAGATACAAAAAAACACACTTTGACATGGTTCGCTTAGGGATTGGAATGTATGGCTATTATGTATCTGACGACATAAAACCCAAAGTTAGGCTTATTCCTGCTCTTAGCGTGCATGCTCGAATTGTAGACGAGCGTGTTGTAGGCATTGGAGAAGGTGTTAGCTATGGCATGAATTATAGAGCTAGAAACTCAGTAAAAATTTGTGTTGTACCCTTGGGATACGCAGATGGTCTGCCAAGAATTCTGTCAAACAAAATCAACGTTTTATACAAAGGATATAAATTTCCTCAAGTTGGCAATATTTGTATGGATCAATTTATGTTTGAAATAGACATGAATTCTTCCTATGCTCAAAAAAATCTAAATGCTCAAATTGGTGATGAAGTAGTCATTATAGGAACTCAAACAAATTTAGAAACTAACCAAACATCTTCTATTTCTTTAGATGAATTGGCAATTAAATCTTCAACTATTGTAAACGAGTTGGCCTGTGATTTGTGTTTAAGAATGCCGATTGTTTATAAGTAATATAACAATTCCTAATTTTGTATATGAACTTAAAGAATCTAAAACATTGTAATGATTGTGACCTATGTAAATTAAGAACTAATGTTGTATTAGGATGTGGAAATAAAAAATCTAATTTAATATTTGTTGGTGAAGCTCCTGGTAAAAATGAAGATGCTGAAGGCAAGCCTTTTGTTGGACGTGCAGGTAAAATATTAGACAAAATGTTAAAACTGGCTGAGATTTCACGAGAAAGTATTTATATTACAAACATAGTAAAATGTAGACCACCAGAAAACAGAAACCCTAATAATAAAGAAATTTTTTGCTGTTCAAAATGGTTAAAGCATGAAATTCAAGATCTAAAACCAAAGTATGTGATTACACTTGGAAACTATGCTGCTAGATTTTTTTTAAAAGATAATTCTGCGCAAATTTCTAAAGTACACGGTATAAAACAAAATGTAGATTTTGAGTGATATGACAAGGGTTCTTTGTTTATTTATCCAGTATATCACCCTGCCGCTTTGATTTACGATAGACATAAAATGAAGCAAGCAGAATCTTTTTTTATAAAACTCAAAGAGATTAAAAACTTTAGTTAATTTTAAATGTAAGAAAGAGGAAATATGAGCTACGATAGTCCATTTGGTCAACTTATGTATAACCTATTTAATAATTTTGATATGAGTATATTTTCATTTTTTGGAAATATACAAAATGACTTTTTAACATATTTAAGTGTTGCATTATCTGCGATAGGTGTTAGTACATTCTATATTTTATTGTCTATTCTTGCATTTATTATGTTGTTCTTTAAAAAAACACGAATGCCCGCTTTAATAATTTTACTATGCATGGTGTTTTTATTATTTGTTTGAATTTTTGTTTCCCCTACATTTGCAAGATTAAGACCATATAACGCCTTGCAATCTAATGCTCAATATTTTAGTTGATACTTAAGAGCTGGAGGTCTTGCAGAAAATGAATATTCCTTTCCAAGTAAGCACTGTGTGTTAGCTTTTACCTTAGGTATAAGTTTTGCTATCTACTTTTTTAAAGACATAAAATCACTAAAATTTAAAATATTTGGGATTGTTTTAGTTCTTATTGCAATTTGTGACGGACTAAGCAGGATATATCTAATGGTTCACTATCCTACTGATGTAATAGCAGGCTCTATACTTGGAGTACTTTTTGGTGTGGCAGTTTATTTTTTATCATGTTTAATTCTTAAAACATTACCGAAGTGAAAATATGGTTTGAATAAATTAGATAAAATAGATTTAACTCCTATGATAGAAAAGCATATTCTAAAACATAAATTTACAGAAAAAGATAATAACAACTTTTTAAAAGCAATTTTTATACTAATTGCCATAATTTATGTCTTCTCACTAATAACAATGGTAAGAAAATACAACGACAATTCACATAGATGCCAATACAAAGGTGATGACTACATTTGTATGAACTCTGCTAAAACACAAGTTGAAACAGAAAAAGGATCTGAATATAGGTGTAAATTACATAACAAATAAAATCAATTTATTATATTAATTTACATTTTTTTAAAGCTTTATATACTCCATCATTATCAACAGTGTCAGTAATAAAATCGGCACTCTCTTTTACGTTTTTATAAGCATTACCCATAGCAATGCCCGTATTTGCTGCTTTAATCATTGGAATATCATTTGGAGTATCACCTATGCTTACAGTGTTTTCAATTGGAATATTCAAATAATCACACATAAATTTAATAGCAGTGCCTTTACTATATTTAGAAAGTGTAATTTCAGCACAATATGGATTATCCTCAAGTCAAGAGCCTATAAGTCCATCAACCTCTGGTGCAACTTCTTTATTTACTTGGTCAATTGTTTTCTTACAGCCAATATAATTAACTACTACGATTTCCTTATACTTATCGAAATATCCATAAATATCATCATCAAACGTTATAGGTTTCAAGCTTTCAAAAATACCATCTGTTGCGTCTTTATCAAGATTTTCACCCTCATATCCATAAAGAATTTTGTCAATTCTTTGAATGTCAACCTTTCTCATTATTGCTCCTTGGTGAGTACAAACATGAATTGAACAATCATCTACATTTATGCAATCTAAAATTTTAGTGTAGTTCTCTTTTGTCATGCTGTCTTTTAGAAGAACTTTGTTGTTGTACTCAATATAAGCACCTGTTGCTGCAACAATTCCATCAAAGCCAAACTCAAATAAAAAGGGATGTATTATCCCCTTGACTCTACCAGTATTTATAATGACCTTATGTCCGTTTTTTTGGGCTGTTCTTACGGCTCTTTCTGCTGAAGGACTTATCTTTCCATCGAAACCAACCAAAGTACCATCAATATCTAAACAAATTAAATGGGTATCGTCTCTGTTATCAATTGAC
>CAVGFB010000144.1:0-2369 GCA_963628375.1 Gorillivita sp. (SeqCode) | reverse complement strand
GATCTAAGTTAGTTCCCATTAAGTTATTAAATTTATCAACTCTAAATTGTAATTCATAAGGTTTAGATTTAACTGGTCATGCGTCAACATAAGATTCTTTATACGTTCCATCAGTAGAACATAAATAGCCTCCTGCAACTTCAATTATTAAAGCAGTTGCAATATCGGATATAGACAATATATCAGTATCGTCCACTCTTCTTTCATAACGCATACTTGATTCACTAATTAAGTTTAAATTTCTACTTGTGCGTGAAGTATGTGCAGGGCTAAAGGTTGCAGTTTCTAGAAAAATTGAAGTTGTATTATCTGTAACTTCACTATCAAGACCACCCATAACACCAGCTAGTGCAACAGTTTTATCAGTTGCTATAACTGTAATATCTGGATTAAGAACTCTTTTCATACCATCAAGAGTAGTAAAATGTTCATTTGGTTTAGCAGGACATACGTTAATATTTATATCACCATTGATGTCAGTAACAGCATTCGCATCAAAAGTATGCAGAGGCTGTCCATATAAAAACAAAATATAGTTTGACACATCAACAACGTTATTTATAGACCTGCATCCAACTAAATTAAGTTTATCTTTTAGTCATTTAGGTGAAGGACCGATTTTTACATCTTTTATTAAACGACCACAATAACGATTACACCTGCTTGAATCTTGAATGTTAATATTAGCAACACTATTAACTTTTTTTATCTCTACATTTTTAATTTTCTCTTTATCAAGCAAAAGAGGGTTTTTAAACTTAGTATCATATATTGCTGATATCTCACGTGCAAGACCATAAATGCTTAAACAATCTGGTCTGTTAGGAGTAACTTCAACATCAATTACAGCATCAGTATTACTTAAATATTGCGAAATAGGAATGCCTACTTTTGTATTAGGAGGAAGAATCATAATTCCATCTGATTGAGATTCAAGACCAAGTTCGCTTTCAGAACAATTCATTCCCATACTATCAATACCGCGCAATTTAGATTTTTTGATCTTGAAATTACCAGGAAGGATTGAGCCAATTTTAGCTGTAACTATACAGTCTCCCTCATTAAAGTTTTGAGCTCCGCATACAATTTGTAGTGGCTCTTTCTCCCCCACATCGACTAAAGTAACAAACATATGATCAGAATTTGGATGAGGAGTTTTTTTAATAATTTTAGCAGTAACAACATTATCCAAACTATCGCCTATTTTCTCAACATTTTCAACACCTGTACCAGTTAGATCAAGTTTGTCACAAAGATCATTTAAATTATCAGGTATATCTACATATTCTTTAATTCAATTAAGATTAAATTTCATAATTCCTCAAAGTATATTAAAACTGTTTTAAAAATCTCATATCGCCTTGTAAAAGCATTCTTAAGTCTGGTATATTATATTTAAGACATGCAACACGCTCAACTCCGACTCCAAAAGCAAAACCACTGTAAATTTCTTTATCTACACCTGACATGTCTAACACATTTGGATCAACCATACCACAACCTAAAATTTCAGTTCATCCTGTGCCTTTACAGAACCTACAACCACTACCATTACATATTCCACAACTAATATCAACTTCAGCAGATGGTTCTGTAAATGGAAAATAATGAGCACGAAACCTTGTTTTTCTATCTTCACCAAAGATTTGCTTACAAAATATCTCAAGAGTGCCCTTTAAATCAGAAAACGTGATATTCTTATCTACTACAAGACCTTCAATTTGGTTAAATTGTGGCAAGTGAGAAGGGTCAGCAACATCTCTTCTATAAACTTTACCTGGAGCTATTATATATATTGGAAGATTATGATTTTCCATCTCATGGACTTGAACTCCACTTGTTTGTGTACGCAATAAAACATCACTTACAATATTTTTGTCGCTTTGAGTTTTATCAACTACATAGAATGTGTCAGAAACTCCACGAGAAGGGTGATCTTTTGGGGCATTTAGAGCCTCAAAATTATAATAATCAGTTTCAACTTCTCTACCTAAAGATACACTATAGCCTAAACCTAAAAACACATTTGTAATTTCATCAATTATCTGATTTATAATATGCAACGATCCTATATTATATTCGGTTCCTGGCAGAGTAACATCTACAGATGAGTTCTTAAGAGCAGCTTCTGTCTCCAATTTTTTAAGCTCAATTTTGCGTTTCTCAATAGCATCTTCAATTGCTACTCTAGTCTCATTTAAAACTTTACCTACTTCTGCTCTGTGATCTTTTTTTACATCTCTCATCCCTCGCAAATATGAGGTTAATTTGCCTTTTTTACCAATAATATCAATTCGTGTTTGTTCAAGATCGCTAGATTTAATTGAGCTTTTAACCTTTTCTAATGTATCTAGCTTTAATTTATTTAA
>CAVGFB010000143.1:0-17582 GCA_963628375.1 Gorillivita sp. (SeqCode) | reverse complement strand
CATTAAATGTCAAGTAAATTTTAAAATAATTTTTAATTATTAAAATACCAGTAAAACAAATAAATTTTATAAGAGACTTGTAGAGGAACTGAATTTCTACCTTCAAAATCTAAAATAATGACATTTGTAAAAATTTTTTGCAAAATGAGCGCCTATGTAAATCAGACAAACCGTATTTTTTAATCGCATCCCTATGTTCTTTTGTGCCATATCCTTTATTTTTATAAAACTTGTAATTTTGATATTGCTCAGATATATCACACATATAATTATCACGCTCAACCTTAGCGATTATTGAAGCAGCAGCAATACTTGCACACTTGCTATCTCCTGAAACAACAGAAATTTCTCTTTTATCGATCTTAAGAGGTATGCCGTCTATTAATACAACTTTTGATTTAAACTCATTGCTATTTTCAATTTTTTCAATACATTTTTTAAATGCAATTTTTATTGCTTTACTCAAGCCAAGGCTATCAATTTTTTTGTTGTCTATAAAAACAGTAGTAAAAAATAAAGCATGTTTTTTTATATCTTCTGATATTTTGCATCTATTTTGAGGCGTAATTTTTTTAGAATCGTCTAGGTGTAATATATGTGGCACACTTGGTAAAACTACCCCGCCTACAACCAAAGGACCTGCAAGGCATCCTCTTCCAACTTCATCAAGTCCTATAATATAATCTGATTTTGTTTGAGTTAATTCTTCTTGGTATCTATAAAGGCAAGCAACTCTCTTATCTTCTTTATTGTCCATATTGATTTTTTGCCTTTAAATAAAGTATAAAAAAACCCGCTTGAAAGCGGGAATTTTTAAACACGTGACTTTTCTTTTACCTTGGCAGCCTTGCCAACTTTGTCACGCAAGTAATATAGCTTTGCCCGAGAGACATCTCCTTCTCTTACTCTTTCAATCTTTTCAATCTTAGGAGAATGAAGCGGAAAAGTTCTCTCAACCCCAACCGCAAAACTAATTTTACGTACAGTAAATGTTTCTTTGACGCCACTTCCTTGACGAGCAATAACATCACCTTGAAAAACCTGTACACGCTCACGATTACCCTCTACAATTTTATAGTGCACACGTACGTTATCGCCCACCTTAAAGTTAGATCCGCGATCTTTTTTTATTTGTTGTAATTCTAAAGCTTTAATTATATCCATATCTATCACTGCCTTTATTTTTTTGTTAACAGCGTTATATTCTACACATAACATATTTATCTTTCCCATTTATTTTTTAAAAAAGAAATAAAATAAAGATAATTGACTGTTTCAATGTGTTAAGCTACTTTACCAAACTTATACTAAAGTTAAGACGAACAAAAGAATATAAATGATAACAACAAATTCTTACATAATTGAAAACTCTGATAATAAAGTTTTATATAGAGGATTAAAACTTGCAGAGAGCAAGTCTAATGTTTCTTATGAATTTTATAAAAAAGGTAAAGAAATAATTGTTGACGCTCAAGTTAAAGGAGCTGGCAATAAAACTTATACCGTGCCTCTTACTATTAAACTTAATGGCGTTAATGAGATTGTTTCTACAAAATCAAACTGCACGTGCCCTTATAAAAGCAACTTTTTAGGCTTATGCGAGCACGAAGCTGCTGTTATATTAAGTGTAATGGAGGAAATTAACAATAACCCTAATGTTTTGACAAAAAATTATTCTAAAAAGAATACAACTGATATTAAAAGTAATACCTTTGAAACAGATCTTAAAGTCCAAGAAAATTTAAAACAGAAAAAATACTCTGTTGATGTTTCTGACGTGCCTCTTAACGATAAAAGTATAGAACTTATACCTGAGATGTTTGTGGATATATCTAGTGATGTTGACTCTGAGAACCTTTATATAAAACTAAAAGTAAAAGCTGGTAGATCTTATACTATTAAGAATTTATGCAAGTTTTCTCATGCGGTTTATAATAAAGAATTTTTTGAATATGGGAAATATTTAGCTTTTAATCATGATGTTGGATTGTTTAATGAAGATAGTCAAAAATTGTTTTGGATAGTATATGAAAACTATTGCGAGATTACAAATCAAGCTGCTAGCTCCCAGGAAATGTATCTAAGTCTTAATAATTTAACAAGACTTTTAGATATCTATTTAAATAAAACAATAAGCTTTGAGGAAAACGAAATTAACGTTATTGAAAAAGATCCAAAAATTAATGTTGATATTAAATCAATTACCGATAAACAATGAGCAGAATCTGAAAAAACTAGCAATTTTAAAACAAAAAACTTTACAGGAGATATTATAGGAGCAAATATAGAATCTCAAACTTATAGCGTTTTAGGTCAGGGCAAAATCGCTTGGCTATATAGAGAAAACACCATCTACAAATGTTCTGAATACTTCACACAAAATGTTTTACCTGCTCTTGTTAAACTTAACATTGCAGAGCCTTTAAGTACTAATGATAATTGGGACATTACAGACTATGCGGGACACGCAAACAGATATTACAGTGATGTGCACGGAGGCCAATATCATGCACAATTATCCAGGAGTGATTTTACAAATTTTGCACAGAGTATACTCCCGACATTAGATCAAAACAACCTTATTACAAGTAATGACATTGACTTTAATCAGTATAAGCCTATAGAGCCTGAGTTTATTTTTTATCTGAGCTATGCATGAGAGTACGATTCTTACATGATCGAATGTGTTGTTAAGTATGGAGAGACAGAATATCAAATTGGCAAGTTTGGTTCTGAATACAGACACACAAAACGTGAGCATGAAGTTCATAATGTTGTAAAAAAATACTTTCACTCTTTAACAATACTTGAACGAAAAAAATATCAAAATTATAAGCACTTAAAAGCAAACACTTTCATAGTAAATACAAAAGATGAAATTTTTAATCTTTTTAACTCTGGGCTAAATGAAATTTCTTACTATGGGGACATTGTTTATGAAGACAACTTTAAATGAATAGAAATTAAAGAAACTCCTGATATCACTATAGATGTAGATATGAAAAACGAGTCTATTAATTTAAATGCGTACTCTTCTGAAGTAAGCGATACAGAAATTTTAAATATACTTAAACACTACAATCTAGAAAAAGAATACTTTATAAACAAAAACAATGAATATGTTTATATTGACAAGGGAAAATTAGATACTCTTGATAAACTTGTTCAAATAATTAATAACAAAAATATTAAGAGCTTAAAGAATATAAAGTTACCAAAATATAGAGCTTTATATATAAATGAGCTGCTGACTAACCATGATATCAACATTAGATTTAAGAGAAATGATACCTTTAAAGAGACTGTTAAGAATCTCAAAAACTTTAAAGATGATAATATAGATATTCCAAAAAACATAAATGCATCCCTAAGAACTTACCAAAAACAAGGCTTTAGATGAATGGCAGCTCTTAATGAGGCTAAACTAGGGGGCATATTAGCTGATGACATGGGTCTTGGAAAAACGCTACAAACTATAACGCTTATAAGTTATATTGTAGACAAGCAAAAAGGTAAGTCCCCTAAGTTTTTAATTGTGTGTCCTGCCTCTTTAGTTTACAACTGAAATGATGAATTTGAAAAATTTAATAACACTATAAAGACAAATTTAATAATTGGGTCAGCTCCTGAACGAAAAGCATTAATAAAAAAGAATGCTACAGTATTTATTACGTCTTACAGCAGCTTAATCAGGGACGTAGAATTATTTAAAAAAATAGATTTTGAGCTTTGTATACTTGATGAAGCACAATATATCAAAAATAACAACTCAAAAATCTCCAAGGTTGTTAAAGTCATTAATTCTAAAAATAAATTTGCACTTAGCGGAACACCTGTAGAAAATTCGCTAAAAGATCTATGAAGTATATTTGACTTTCTTATGCCTGGGTATTTGTACTCAAACCGTGAGTTTACACAAAAGTTTATAACACCTATTAAACATGAAAATTCTAAAAAACTAGAAGAGCTTAAAACCTTTGTAGCTCCTTTTATTCTAAGAAGGCACAAATCTGATGTATTACAAGAGCTCCCTGACAAGGTTGAAAATATTCAATATGTTGACTTGTATAAAAACCAAAGAAAATTATACGATGCCCATGTGATATTACTCAAAAAAGAAGTTTTGTTGACTACTGAGGGAGAATTTAAAACAAAAGCAATCAAATACTTTTCAATGTTAACAAAACTTAGACAAATTTGCTGTTCGCCATTATTGTTGTCAGACAATCTAAAACTTAAACCTGAGGATGCTATATCCTCAAAAATTGATACAACTATTTATAACATTATGGATTGTATAGAAAACAATCATAAAGTTTTAGTGTTCTCTCAATTTACTTCTATGTTGGAACTTTTAATAAAATACTACACAAAGAATGTAAGCACTACAAGGTATTTGTATCTTTGTGGTAGTCACACAAAAGAACAGAGGCGCTCTATGGTAGAAAAGTTCCAAAACGGTGGGGCTGATGTATTTTTTATCTCGCTTAAAGCAGGAGGTACGGGGCTTAATTTAACTGCAGCAGATAGAGTAATACATGTTGATCCATGATGGAATTTTGCAGCAGAAAGGCAAGCAACGGACAGAACGCATAGAATAGGACAGAAAAACTCTGTTTATGTAACAAAGCTAGTTGCAAAAAATACTATAGAAGAAAAGATAATCGCTATTCAAAACTCAAAGAAGGAATTATCTGAAAGTGTTGTTGATGCTCCTGAAAGCAGTAGCTTCAAATTCACAAAAGAAAGATTACTAGAGCTTCTTTCTTAATTTTAAACGTTGAATTTAAAGTGCATAACATCGCCATCTTGGACAACGTAATCCTTACCCTCTTGGCGAAGCTTTCCTGCTTCTCTGCAACCTACCTCTCCACCGTATTCTATGTAGTCTGAATAGCTTGCAGTATCTGCCATAATAAAGCCTCTCTCAAAATCAGTATGTATAACACCTGCCGCACTTGGAGCAAGACTTCCTTTTTTTATAGTTCACGCACGTGTTTCTTTTTCACCACTGGTAAAAAATGATTGAAGCCCTAATAAGTCATAAGAAGTATTTACAAGTCTAACTAAACTGCTTTGTTTAAGACCAAGTGAAAGTAGGTATTCACTTCTTTCTTCTTCGCTTAAATCTATAAGTTCTGACTCAATCTCGCAACACACAGGAATAGGTTCACATCCATCAATTTTGTCAAACTTTTTAGTTATCATATCTTCACTACAATTAGCTATATATAATATTGGCTTCATAGTTAATAGATGCAAATCATAGATTTTTTCTTTGTCTTTATCAGATAAGTTTAATGTTAAAGCTCGATTACCATTGTTTAACGTATCTAATACTTTTTTACAAACTTCAACATTTGAATTGAGCTTTTTATCTCTTTTTGCTTCCTTTTCTAGTCTAGTGAGAGCATTTTCAACTGTTTTAATATCTGCTAATATAAGCTCTGTTTTTATAGTTTCAACATCGCTTATAGGGTCAACTTTCCCCTCCACATGAACTATATTATCATCATGAAAAAATCTAACAACTTCAGCGATTGCATCACACTCTCTAATGTTAGCTAGAAATTTATTGCCTAATCCCTCTCCCTTGCTAGCACCAGAAACAAGACCAGCAATATCAACAAATTCAACTGTTGCGGGAACTATTTTTTTTGGATTGTCAATTTTTGCAAGTTCATCTAGTCTATTATCAACAACCGGGACAATGCCAACGTTTGGATCTATCGTGGCAAACGGATAATTGGCAGCAAAACCAGTCTGTGAAGTAAGTGCTGTAAATAACGTTGATTTACCAACATTTGGTAGTCCGACAATTCCTATAGATAAACTCATAACTACCCTTCTTTTTTAAAGTAAGTTTCCTAAAAATACAAGCAAAATCCCAATTGGAGCAATATACCTAACAATAAAAACTCAAATTTTGCTTACACTAAACTTAGAAGATAACTTTATCTCATCAACTAAAATTTTAGGTGATATAACTCAAGTTCATATAATACAAGTTAAAATAGCAATGATCGGCATCAGTAGATTACTTGTAAAATAATCAAAGAAATCCAAAAAATCCCTGTCTAAAATTTTAATGTCACTAAATACGTTAAAGCCTGAGTTAACAAATGTAGCTCCTGCTGTGAAAAATACTAACATGAAGATTATTGTCTTTTTTCTAGAGATATTAAATGTGTCGGTAACAATTGAAACACAGGTCTCAAGTATAGAAATAGAACTTGTTAATGCAGCAAATAAAATTAAAATAAAAAATAAACATCCTATTGGTCTAGCCACAGCTCCCATTGAGTTAAAAATGTCAGGCAGAGTAGCAAACATAAGGGTAGCTCCTGCATTAGTGGGAGGACCATTAAATGACATAAAAGCAGCAGGTAAAATAATAAGTCCTGCAAGAAATGAAACTATAAATGTAGATGCAGATACTTGTAGAGCAGATGTCTCTAGATTCTCCTTTTTTTTGCAATAAGAACCATAAGTTATCATAATTCCCATAGCAAGTGAGAGAGTAAAAAATGCTTGCGACAATGCAGAAAGAATCAATTCAAAACTAAACGAGCTAAAATCAGGAACAAGGTAGAATTTAAGCCCTTCTATAGCCCCAGGTTGAAACATTATATAAACTGCGATCCCGATCCCGAAAATTAAAAGAGCAGGCATCATAACTAAGTTTACTTTTTCTATACCCTTTTCTACCCCAAGAGCGACAATAATAAATGTAACAGCTAAGAATACAAATGCTCAAAAGTAAGTTCAATTTCCGCTTAAAAATGAATTAAAAAAATCTGACGAGTTTGAAATAGTACTTGTATCAACACAAGCAAACACATACACGTATCGAGTTACTCAACCACCAATTATTACATAATAAGGTAAAATTAGAAACGGTACTGCAGCTGCAATTATTCCTACTATTTTAAACTTTTTTCCAGCGTAACCGAATGCTTCAATTACAGACTTTTGAGTAAATCTCCCTATTGCATTTTCTAGTAAAAGCAGGGATGCTCCTATAGTAAAAATCATAACAGCATGAACAAATAAAAAAGTAGCTCCGCCATATTTTGCTGCAAGGTATGGAAATCTTCAAAAATTACCAAGTCCTACAGCACTTCCAGCTGCACTAATCATGTATCCCAACCCACTTGATCAGGTAGATCTTTTTTTTGATTTATTTATATTAGTGCTCTGGGTTATTTTTTTTGATGAAGCCATATTTTTACCTTCTTTTTTTGCTTATAATGGTGTGGAATTATAAAGCAAAGTTACACGAATATTACGATAAAATACAAATCATATATTAAAGGAGATTGTATGTGTGGAATTTGCGGATTTACTAATGCAAAAAAAGACGATATAACAACACTTAAAAAAATGAATAACCAAATGATACACCGAGGTCCTGATGGTGAAGGTTTATATATATCTGACGGTATAGCACTAGGTCACAGGAGACTGTCTTTTATTGATATTGATGGCGGAGACCAGCCAATAGTGAGAAAATCAGATTCTTTTGAGTCTGATACGTGAGCTGCCAATGAAAGCGACATGTATGTGTCAGGCCAGTATTCAATTGTGATGAATGGGGAGATTTATAATTATAGAGAGATAAAAGAAGAGCTTGAAGCTTTAGGTTATAAATTTAAAACAAAGTCGGACACTGAGGTCTTACTTGTTGGATATATTGAATATAAAGAAAAGATCCTAAATAAACTAAGAGGAATGTTTGCTTTTGCTATATACGATTCAAAAGACAAATCACTTTTTTGTGCTAGAGATTTTTTTGGAATCAAACCATTCTATTACACGAATGTAGATAACACTTTTATCTTTGCTTCAGAAATAAAATCCATTCTTGAGCACAACTTATATAAAAAAGAACTTAATATGGATGCACTAGAAGCTTACCTGTGCTTTCAATTCACTGCCTTAGAAGAAACTTTTTTTAAAAATGTTTTTGTACTACCAGCTGGTTGCTTTATTAAAGTTGACGAGTCTGGAAATATAGAAAAACATCGTTATTGAAGACCAAAATTTAAAACAAATAAAAAAGGCCATACTACAAGTGAGAAATACAATTATGAAAATTCTGAAGAACTTGAAGCTCAAATCAATGAGATAATGAAAAACTCAATAAAATACCACAATATTGCCGATGTTGAAATTGGAGCTTTTTTAAGTAGCGGAATTGATTCAAGCTACAATGCTGCTCTCTTGTCACAAATTAACAAAAACACTAAAACATTTACGGTTGGTTTTGATGCATATCAGGGACGAGAAGATGAGTACAGCGGAGAGAGAAATGAAATTGAATGAGCAAAACAACTAGCTGAGAAGTTGAATATAGAACATTATTCAAAAACAATTAAAGAGGACGAGTATTGAAAATCACTTGAAAAAATTGTTTGACATATGGATGAACCAAACGGTGATCCATCTGCTATAGCTCTTTATTTTGTAGACAAGCTGGCTTCTAAGTATGTAAAGGGGGCTCTGTCCGGCGAAGGAGCAGATGAGCTTTTTGGAGGATATACTATATATCAAACGCCCCTGTCAAGTTCAAAACTAAAGTATGTCCCTAACTGTATAAAGTCTGGACTTGCAACCATTATGAAAAAGTTAAACATAAGAGGATGAAAATATTTAGAACGCTCTTCTAAGGGTGTCGATAGTTGGTACTATACAAACGCCTATACAACTGCATTTAATGAGGAACAACGTCTTAAACTACTTAAAAATCCAACAAAGAAGACTTTTACATCTCCACTAGAGATTACTAAAAAAGCTTACTTGGAAGCCCAAAAAGACTGTATTGATGAAGTTACAAAGATGCAGTATGCTGATCTTCATTTTTGAATTTTAGGTGACATTTTGCTAAAAGGAGACAAAATGAGCATGGCAAACTCAATTGAAGCTAGAGTTCCTTTTTTAGATACTTCTGTCTGAGATATTGCACGTGGTTTACCAACAAACAAAAAAGTTTCCTCACATCAAACAAAAATTGCTCTCAGAGGAGCTGCCATGCGTGAAATACCTAAAGATTGAGCTAATAAGAAAAAATTGGGATTTCCAGTACCTATAGTAAACTGACTTAGAGAAGATAAATACTACAATATGGTATTACAAGAATTTAGGTCATCTTATGCAAGTGAATTTTTTAATGTAGATTATCTGGTAAGTATTTTAGATGATCATAAAAACAAATCATGTGACAACTCACGTAAGATATGAATTGTTTATATATTCTTGCTTTGATACAAAATTTTCTTCTTAAAAACCAAATAGATTATTAATATACAACTGACATAAAAATAAGTCCGCATGCTGGGGCACAAAGTCCTGCACAAGACCTGTCTTTACTTTGAAGTACCTCAATAATTCATTCTGGATTGTGTTTACCTATACCCACTTCAACTAAGCTACCGACAATATTTCTTATCATTGAGTGCAAAAAGGCATTCCCTACAACATCAATCGATATAAGTCTTTGATTGTATTCTATATTCTCGTCTAAAGTAATACTTTTTATGCACCTATCAGTACAGTCAAGCTTTTTGGCACTGGATGCTACACAAAAACTCTTAAAATCATGCTCTCCTATTAGATATTTAGATGCCTGCTTCATTTTATCTAAATCGAGAAGTTTAGGAACGTGCCAGCTCGTAGACTTATATATAACACTTGGTACTACATCATTACAAATTATGTATTTATACTCTCTTAATTTTGCATCAAATCTTGCGGAAAACTCATAATCTAGCAGGCAAACATTATTTATATGAATATCTGTATGAACTAAAGAATCAATTGACAATCTTAAGACATCGTTATCGTTTTTGTATTTACAATACTCCTCATCATTTATAAAAAAGGAAACAACCTGACCTATTGCATGAACTCCTTTATCTGTTCTGCCTGCACAAGTTGTTAAAATTTCTCTCTTAAATAAAATTTTTAAGGCTTTATTAATCTCACCTTGTACCGTAAGTGCTTCTTTTTGCACTGCAAAACCACTAAAAGGCTTTCCAAAGTATGAAACTTTTAAAACAGCAGTTTTCATAAGCTTAAATTAAGTAAAGCTAACAGAGTCAAAAAGATTGTTTATTTCTTGCTTTAGATTATTGTCGTTTTTGACTTTAACAGGCATATCTGCAGTTAAAACATGACCATTTTCTTTTAGAATCTTTAATTTTACTTTGTCATTTCCTCTATATTTGTAAAATAAAGAATTTAAAGATTTAAATTTATCCTCTGTGATAGAGTTTTCATTTAAGCTAACTACAAAATATTGTGTGTTTTCACTAGATTGTGCTTGATGACTCCTACTAATTTCTGTTTTAGAAGGCTTTTGATTAGCTTTTTTTTCTTGACTTACAAGTTCATAATTAAAGCTATTATTATTTTGAATAGAAGTATCAAGACTAAGAGGTATTACTTCACTAACAATAATTTGATCTCCCCTATCAGCCTTATCAAGCTTTCCTTTTATTACAACGATATTATCTTCTACAATCTTGTTTACAAATTTCTCATTGTCATGGTCAAAACATATACACTCAATTTGACCAGTCTCATCTTCTAATACAAATTTTGACATTCTTTTTTTACGTTTTGTAAATTTTGAAGAGTCAACATCGCTTATAAGCCCACCAAAAGTACCATTTGGTATACCATGTTCTAGCTCGTTTAACTGTGAAATATTGTATTTGCATACACTACTAATTTGTGGCATGTATGGTTTTACAGGGTTTTCTGTCACATACATGTTCATAATTTCTTTTTCAAATTTTAGCTTTTCTCTTAAAGGCCACTCTTCACCATCAGGAACAGGAATATCACTTTCAATTGAAAGATCTAAGGATTCATCCTCACACAAGTCGAATAAGCTAGCTTGCCCAACTTCATAGTCTTTTGAGCGTTGTGAAGCAATGTCTAAAAGCTGAGTTTCATCAACAAAATACATCATTTGCTTTCTGGTGTATCCAGTAGAGTCAAATGCTCCACCTTTTATTAGCGCTTCAAGCACACGCCTGTTGCATTTATTCCCAGTCATTCTCGATACAAAATCGTGTAGATGTTTAAATTTACCTCTTGCTTTACGTTCTTTAACAATAGCAGCTGCCATCTCGTTACCTACGCCTCTAAGTCCTACAAGCCCAAATCTAATAGAGTTATCAACAGGAGTAAAATCAGCGTTACTGATATTAATATCAGGAGGCAAAACCTTAGTCCCATTAAAGTTGCAACTTGCAATATATTTAATAAGTTTATCGTTTTTTAGCATATAGCTCGTAAGAACAGCAGCCATATATTCAAATGGATAATGTGCCTTCATATATGCTGTTCTCATAACTAGTATTGCATAAGCAGCAGAGTGGGATTTATTAAACGCATACTTAGCAAATTTTTCAACATCATCTCATATTTGATTAGCAAGTTTAAGATTGTATCCATTATCAACTGCACCTTTACACCAATCTTCTTTTAGGCCAGCCATAATATCTAATTTTTTCTTACCTATTGCCTTTCTTAAAGTATCAGCTTTGCCAGCACTAAAACCGCACATAACCATACTTATTTGCATTATTTGCTCTTGATAAACTATGCTCCCATAAGTTTCCTCTAAAATTGGTTTTAGCCTGTCATCATAGTAATTTGGCTTGACTTTGCCCTGTACTACGTCAATATAATCGTCAACCATGCCAGATTCTAACGGTCCTGTTCTATTAAGAGCAATTGCAACTACAATATCACTAAATTTACTTGGAGGAATTTTGGCAAACAATGACTTATAAAGCGAACTCTCAACCTGAAATAGACCATCTGTATTGCCTGATTGAATAAGTTCAAAAGCGCCTTTATCGTCTATAGGGATATCTTCTGGGACAATATGTATATCATAATTTTCCTCAACATTTCTGCATGCTCGTGTTAAAACTCCAAGAGTTCTAAGCCCAAGAAAGTCCATTTTTAAAAGCCCCAGCCCAGGAGTATAATCACCATCATATTGAGTGATTACATCATCGTTTTTACCTTTTGCAATTTTTAGAGGCACATGTTCACTCAGCTTATCTCTACAAATTATTGTGGCACAAGCATGTACTCCTTCATTTCTAATATGTCCTTCAATTGATTTTGCAGCATCAATTATTCGTTTTGTAGAGTCCTCTGATTTGTATTTATTTAATAAATCTATATTTTCTTTAAGTGCCTGATCTATAGTAATTCCAATATCGTTACCTATAAGCTTGCAGATATCATCGCCCTCTCGATAAGGATAGTCAAGAACTCTCGCAGCGTCTCTAACAGCATTTTTTGCTTTCATCTTTCCAAATGTGATGACCTTAGCTACGTGATCTTGCCCGTATACTTCTCTTACATGATCAACAACTTCCTCTCTGCGTTCATCGTCAAAATCAACGTCAATATCAGGCATCTCAACACGTTCAGGAGACAAAAACCTCTCAAACATAAGTCCATTTTCAATAGGATCAAGATCTGTAATACCTAGAGCATAAGCAACAATTGCACCAGCAGCAGATCCACGCCCAGGTCCTACACCAATACCAGATTTTCTAGCTCATGCAATGTATTCTTGAACAATCAAAAAATATGCTGGAAATCCTTGTTGGATAATAATACCTGCTTCGTACTCATATCTAGATTTTATATTCTCCGGAATTGGATCCCCATAACGTTTTTTTAGCCCCTCAATGCACTTTTTCTTAAAGTAAGAAACTTCTGTTTCATTTTCTGGCAGTGGAAACTTAGGTAAAATTGGATCATGTTCAAGTTCTACATTACATTTATCTGCTACCTCAATTGTATTATCACAAGCTTCTGGAAAATCTATTAGTGCTTCTCTCATTTCTTCTTCTGTTTTCATGTAGAACTCATCATTTGCAAACTTTAATCTATCAACTTCGGTAACACGGCTGTTAGTTCCAATACACAACATTATATCTTGAGCTTTCGCATCACTTTTTAAAAGATAATGAAAGTCATTAGTTGCAATAGTTTTTATCTCACACTCCTGTGCAATACTGTTTAAAGCAATGTTTAGCTCGTATTCCGTCATTCCTTTATCGGTCAAAATGCCATGATTTTGAAGTTCAATATAAAAATCTCCTTCTTCAAAGCACTGTTGGAAAGTCTTTGCCCAATATTTGGCTTTTTCAATATTGCCTGAATCTATATTTTTAGGAATAATACCTGCTACACATGCAGATGTTCCAATTAAGCCTTTACCGTATTTTTTAAGCAAACTTAAAGTAGTTCTTGGTCTGCGATAATAGTTGTCTACATGACTTATGGATACTAACTGCAAAAGATTATGATAGCCCTCATTATTCTTTGCAAGTAATATCATGTGATAGTTTTTAGAACTTCCATCTTTAGGTAGAGTTTCATCATCGCAAAAATAAATCTCACACCCATAAATAGGCTTTACCCACTTACCTGTTTCTTTTTTTACTTTTTTACATGCACTTTCAAGTTCAGGAACTCCACTCATAATTCCATGGTCAGTAATAGCTACAGCTGGCATATTTAGGTCTGCAGCACGTTTTACCATGTCATATATGTGAGTCTGACCGTCTAATAGGGAATATTCTGTATGATTATGTAAGTGAACAAATGCCATGTTTGTTAATTGTATTAAATAATATTCTCCCGTTTTATATTGTTAGAAAAAATTTTTAATATAATAGTCTTTAAAGTCTGATTTTTATAAAATAAATTTATTTTTTGATACCACTTTTTTTAAATTTCTGAACCCGGTTACATATTCAATAAATAGAAGGTAGGGCAATACATCCTGCTGGCAATATTGGTCCAGTAAGAGCTGTAACAAGTGTTGGGGCAAACATATCAAAGAATTTCTGGTACACTCCTCATGAAACAATTCTTTCTTCTTCTGAAATATCTTTTATATCTTTATTGTCTCTAATTGCCTTAGTAACAGCAAAAAAACAAGAACCGTCAAAAAATCCTTGCAAAACAATATAAACAATAAGCAATAAAATAGACAGATCAGAAGTCATATAAATTAGTAGCAACACTCCAATTGCAACTCTATGGATAAATGCAATTGTTAGAGTAGAAACCCGCTTGCTAAAAAAATGAAACAAGGATCGTACAGAAATTTCCACAGTACTTCCTAATGTAGTAATCAGAGATAGTAGAGAAACATTATAACCCATATTTGCAATATCTAGTGGAAGCCTAAAACTAACTATTGCATAAGAAATGGATCCTACCGAGCCAAAAAACAATACATATCAAATTGCACTTGGACGCTTTATAAATTTTAAAGCATTTATGAAAGTTACAACTATACCATCGTCAGTTTTATTGTTTTCAATTAGGAAATATTTCTTTTTTAGAGTAAATGTGTACAAAATAATATAAATAAATATCAAACTAACTATTATTTGTATTAGAGAATAGCTAAATGCAACGGCTACTATACTGCCCGCAACTGAACCAATCACTTGTCCAATTTTATCAGCACCATTAAACTCAATATTACACCAGTCCTTTCTTAGTTGATTTTTTATTTTGCTAACATAGAAATCTCCAACGTAACGAACTGTTGTTCTACATAAATAATAAAAAAGCAACCCAACAACAAATGTTATTATATTGTCTGAAATACCACACAATGCAGAGCCAACAACGCCAATAGTACATAGTCTAATAAGATACGTCTTAATATTGCCACATCAATGTAAATATGTTGGGGATGCCAAAGAACTCAATAGCGTAATCACTGTTGTTAAAGTAAAGATTGCACTAGTAACGCCAGCACCGTCTTCAGTAACACTTGCCATTACAACTTGTTTTATACGTAAAACATTAACAATACCAAAGGAGGAAGAAGCAATTCCGATAAACAAAATTATTCTTCGAATCTTTCGATCGTTTTTATAATTTATTAATGAAGCGTCCCCTTTACCTACCAATTCTAATTTTGGTCTTGAACCAAACAGCTTCTCTTTCGATAATATAAACACTAGCAATACAAAAAGTCCAGCCTGTACATAAGAATTAAAAATTCAATCATCTATCGTTTTTTCGTTCCTTGAAATTTTTACATCTCTAGATGCTTCTAACTTGTACGAATTTGTTCCTATTAAATTTGCTTCATCTCCTACATAACTTACCTCACTTAAAGTCATAGAAGCTCTAGCTAATGAATTGCCGATTTTTTCTAAAGATTCTTTATTCAAATTGTTTTTAACTGAGCTTTCATTGCAAATATAATTTAAGTCAGATTGCAATGTCTGCTGCTCTAGATTTTCAATTATATTAAGTTGATTGGTTTGATATGAAAAAGCTAATATAGAAAATGCAAGCACAGTCCCAAACGTAACAGCAAAGCTAAGCACAAGACGAATTCTTTCATTTTTAGATATCACTAAATGACCAAAAAATAATAACAAGCACGCAGAAAGATAAACAAAAAGTCATATTGATAAATATGATGAAAGAAAACTAAACAAAACACTGATGTAACTCTGTAAATCAATACCTGCTAAGAGTTTGTAGTGATCAAAATCAAATATCTTACAAATCTTTCAATCAGTTAATGTAGTTTTTTCACTAGTGCTAGACTTCAATAACGATGTAATATCCTCATTAATGTCTGTAGTTGAAATAATTTTATCGTTATCTTTATCGTAAATAAAATACTCATTTTTAATTATTTCACTCTCATCATTTTTTAATGATGTGATGATGTTTTGTAAATTGTTATAGGTATCTTGATTGTTGCCATCATAAGCGTCATTGTACAATTGAAGATAACCTCTTATTTCCATCGTTGAGCCTTGAGTTATTGTATTATCAGCTGATTGAAACAAGCTTATATTCGATAAAACAAAAACAAAAGCAACAATGAATGACATTACCTTTATGACTTTTAAAAATTCTTTATCATGTAAAACATTCATTTATTACCTTCTGTTAAACATTAAAATTTTAGGATTTAGCAATGTTGCAGTAATTTAAAAATTTTATTATATTTTTTATTCTTTTCACAAAAAACTAAAACAAATAACTTTATATACTCTTTTAACGAAATCTAAATAACTTAAGCTAGAATAATAAATGTAAGTTATAAATAAGGAGAGAAAATATGAATAAAGTTTTAGTTACATACTTCTCAGCCAGCGGAGAAACAAAAAAAGTAGCAGAGATGTTAGCCAATACGATAAATGCAGACATTTTTGAGATCAAACCAAAAATACCTTATACGACAGAAGATTTAGATTGACAAAATAGTCAAAGCAGGAGCTCTATAGAAATGGAAGACAAAAGTTCACGCCCTGAAATCTTTGAAAAACTAGAAAACATGGATCAGTACAATGTCGTATTTGTTGGGTTCCCTATATGGTGGTATAGAGAGCCTTCTATTATAGATACCTTTATTGAGCAATATGACTTTACTGGTAAAACTATCGTTCCATTTGCAACTTCAGGATCAAGTTCAATTGGGGATTCTGGGCAAAACATACAAGTCTTATCTCCAGGAGCAAAAGTGTGTGCCGGAAAAAGGTTTCAAAATAATGTCTCTTCAAGTGAGCTTAAGTCATGAGCTAGTGAGTGAATATAGAAGGCAGAGATAAACTTTATAGAATTAGTTAAGTATTCTGTAGATATAAAAATGGAGCCACCGATAGGAATCGAACCTACAACCCACTGATTACAAATCAGTTGCTCTACCGTTGAGCCACGGTGGCAAGTGGTTTTATTATATGCAATTAGAAAATTAATTCACCAATAAATTTATTCAATACCTAAAAATTTTTTAGTGTCTTGTTCTTTTGGGTATTTTATGACCTGTTCAGAGGGTCCTTGCTCAACAATATTACCTTTATCTAAAAAAACTATCCTATTTGCTGCACGGTAGGCAAATTCAATATCATGAGTAACGATAACCATTGTCATTCCATGCTTTGAAAGATCGCTCATAACAGCTAGAACTTCTCTCACAAGCATCGGGTCAAGTGCACTTGTTGGCTCATCAAAAAGCAGGACATCTGGCTCAAGGCTCAAAGCTCTAGCGATAGCAACTCTTTGTTGTTGACCACCACTAAGCTGGGATGGATAAAAGTTTGCCCTATCTTTAAGCCCAACATTAGACAAAAGCTCTAAAGCAAAATTTCTAGCTTCTTGCTCAGATTTTTTTAATACTTTTACCTGGGGTAACATAATATTTTTAATAACACTTAAATGAGGAAACAAATTAAACCCTTGAAACACCATTCCAATATGCCTGCGTAGAACATTTTGGTCATCATTTTTTTTATTAAGTATACTATTTTCTTTATACAGAATGTCTCCAGATGAGGGTTGTTCTAAAAGATTAATACACCGAAGCAAAGTTGACTTTCCGCTACCACTAGGTCCTAAAATTGCTAAAACATCACCTTGATTTATCTCTAAGTTGATACCTTTTAGAACATGAGTGTCTTCAAATGAAAGCTTAAGATTTTCTATTTTAAGAATAGGACCAGTCATATCTACACGCTCCCCATTTGCTCAGGGGTTATTCCACTTGTTCCATGAGC